>NZ_DBFEGU010000245.1:0-3827 GCF_048329335.1 Eggerthella sp.
GGTCGATCGTCCTGTACTTCTTGTCGAGGAACGGGAAGGCGTTCTTGATGAACACGATGCAGTCGTCGCCGCTGAACTTCTCGGGGTTGTTGCCGAGGTCGGCCGCGGCCATGAGCTCCTTGCCGATCTTGTTCTCGCTCTCAGACCAGTTGCCCTGGCGGCCGTGCGACTCGCTGCGGTTGCGGACCGTGGCGGTGAACTTGCCCAGGCGCTCGGAGATCTTCTTGTTGGTCTCGAGGTCGCAGCGGCCGAGGAACAGCGTCGTGTCGCAGTTGCCCTCGATGATGTCGGCGTTGTCCTTGTACATTTTCTTGAGCTGCGTGACCGATTGCAGGATGGCCGTGATGTAGATCCAGCGCGAGCGCAGGGTCGCGATCTTGACGTCGAGGTCGGGGATGCGGCCGATGTTGGCGAGCTCGTCGAGGATGCAGTTGATCGGGATCTTGCAGTGCGAGCCGGGGTTCCTGTCGGCGATGGCCGTGTTGACGTCGAACAGCTGGTAGAGCAGCATCGCCAGGATGAAGTTGAACGTCTTGTCGGTGTCGGACATGACCAGGAAGAACGCCGTGCGCTCCTCGCCGATCATCTCCAGCTCCAGCTCGTCCTCGCTGAAGAACTCGCGGACCGCCGAGACGGCGAACGGCGCCAGGCGGACGTTGCACGACGCGATGACCGAGGCCTCGGTCTCCGGCGAGCCGGAGGTGGACTTGAAGCCCTTGTACTGCTTGATGACGAAGTACTCCTCGGAGGCCTGCGCGGCGGCCTCGTCGCCGCCGTGGTTGGCGACGATCCACTCCTCGAAGCCCTGGAAGCCGTCCTCGGCGGTCGTGCCGAGCATGATGATGTCCAGCGGCGTCTTGGTCTGGCTGGGGTTGTCCTTGCCGGCGAGCTGGAGCAGGTCGAGCATCTGCGGGAACGTCTGGTACTGCGGCTGGTCGGCGTAGAAGTAGAAGAGGTATCCCATGAGCGCCATGTAGAGCTGGCGCTCGGCCTTGACGAAGAAGTCCTCCTTCTCGGCCTCGGCGTTGCCCGACGTGTTCTCCACCAGCAGGTTGACGATCTGCATGATCGAGGTGGAGTCCTGGAGGTAGAGCAGCGGGTTGTAGTGCATCGATTGGTTGATCTGGTCGGGCTTGGGGTGGACGACCTGGAGCGTGTAGCCGTGGCGAACGAAGAAGTTGCCGTACTGCTTGAGCGTGTCGCCCTTGGGGTCGGTCGTCACGATCGAGCTGTTGAGCTGGAGCAGGTTGGGGCCGACGAAGTTGAAGGTCTTGCCCGATCCGGAGCCTCCGAGCACGTAGACGTGCTTGTTGCGCTCGAGCGCCGGGTCCGGGATCTTCGACATCTGGAGTTCGGCGCGCTCGGACAGGATGATGTTGTCGTCCTCGATCTTCTCGACGTAGTCGGGCTTGGGGTTGGCGACCTTGTTCGTCATGCCGAGCTTGGCCTTGATGAAGTCCTTCGGGTTGTTGCGGGCGAAGCGCAGCGCGTCGCGGGTGCGCTGCGGGATGCGGATGGGAACGCGCTTCACGGTCGAGGTGTGCGCGAACTGCTGCATCTCGTCGTCTCGCGCCCAGCGCTGGTTGCCGTACTCCTCGCCGCGCAGCTTCTTCTGCTCCTCGCGCTCGCCGGTCCAGTCGTATTTGGTCATGGCCACCAGCGCGATGGCGCCGAAGGCCAGGAAGAAGAACGGCATCGTGCGGGAGTCGAGGTAGAACGGGTCTTGCAGGATCACGGCCCACTCGGCGACGGTGTGGTTGGAGCCGACGGTGAGCGGGTTGTCGATGAACCAGGCGGCGATGCGGTTGAACATCCAGCCGCACAGCGTGCCGCCGAGGATGAGATAAAGGAATCCCCTGAGGGTGCGCATTGGCCTACTCCTCTTCCGCGGCGCTGCCGCCATCGTCGGGCGCCGCGGCGCGGTGGTAGTGCTTGCCGCCCTCGGCCTCGTCGCCATCCTGGACGCCCGCGGGGGCGGCCATGGGCATCGACAGGGCGAAGAACGTCTTGAGTCGCATCGAGGCGCTGTCGAGCACGCGGTCCGCGATGGCCCCCTGCTCGGAGCGGGCGGGCGGGAACATGGCGAGGAAACCGTCGAGCTCGGCGATGGGGTAGGACCAGCGCGACCCCGCGAGCTTCGTGTAGTTGTAGTCCATGTGGGACATCGCGCGGTCGAGGTAGCTTTCCTCGCCGTCTACGAACCTGTTGCCCTTGATGGCGCCCGCGAGCGCCGCGCATCCGCGCGGGTCGGTCGGGGCGGTGCGGGCGCACAGCAGGACCTCGTGGACGTCGAGCGGGTTGACGCGGAAGCCGTCATGGCCCTCGCCGCCGTCGCGGATGGATGCGAGCTCGCCGTCGAGCGCGCAGTACCCGATGACGCAGGCGAGCAGGCGGCGCTCCGCCCGCTCGAGGTATTCCCTCGTGTAGCCGTACTCGCGGGCCGTCTCGGGGAACGCGCTGCGGGAGACGGCCAGGGTCTCAAGGTCGATCATCGGTGCATCCCCTCGTTGCGCGCGGGCATGGAGGGCTGCATCTTGCTCTCGGCGATCTTCTTGGCCGCCTTCGTCTGTCCGACGGGGGACTCAGGCGAGGCGGCCCGGGAGTTTCCCAAGGCCTCGCTGAGCAGCGCGGCGTTTTTCTCGGCGGCCGCGGCCCGCTTCGGGTCGATCTTCTTCTTGTTCTCGGAGATGAAGCAGCCGCGGTCGATGGCGGCCTCGAGCACCATGCCGGGCGCGGCCGCGAACGCGGCCCCCTCGGCCTTCATCTCGTTGTAGAACTCCTTGGCTCCGTCCGAGCCGGTCTTCCAGAGCTCGGGTCCCTGGGTGGCGTCGACTTCGGCGCTGGCGACGGGGCGGCCGTTGCGGGTGCATTCGAAGGAGGCCTTGTTCTCGTCGTCCGGGTCGAGGATCACGCGGTACTGCTCTCGGGAGTGGCCGCCGGCCGACCCGACCCAGCTGTTGCGGCCGTCGCCGGTGCGCTCGAACTCCCAGTTGATGCCGTTGCGCTTGAAGGCGCGGGGATAGCGGTTCTGGTCGTCGCGCTCGATGCCGCGCGCGCACTCCTCGAGCTCCTTGCGGTCCATGCCGAAGGACTCGACGCCGATGTTGATGAGCGCCTGGGTCATGATGTCCATGTCCCGGCCCTGGATGCCGATGGAGACCGCGGGACTTCCGTCCATGGGGTTGACGGTGTCGAATACGGAGAACTTCACTCCGTGGTTCATGAGTTCGCGCTTGAGCTTCTGGATGTCCTCGCGATTGTCGGCGACCGCCCCGGGGAAGACCATGGCCTCGCGGTACTGGTCCGGGTTCTGGGCGCGCACGGTCTCGGCGGAGACGATGCCCTTCTCGCCGTGGCCGTCGACCATGTTCGCGGCCCCGTGCGTGAGGGCGCGGGCGAATCTCGCCGGTATGCGGTCGTTCCTGTTGCCGGCCGCGCGGGCTCGCCGCGCCTGGGCCAGGCCCTCGAGCAGGTACTTGATGATTTCTGAGGCTGATTGCACGGCTGCCGTGCCGGTCCTGAACGCGAGCTGTACCGCCTCGTCTTCTGCTGCCATTTCTTCTGACCCCTTCTGTAGAGCAGGTATGGATATGGGCCTGCTGGGGTCAGGTGGCGTGGCCGGGGTCGGCGGAAGGTCAGGTGGTGAGGTCGATGCAGTCGGCAGCAGTCGGCAGGCCGGACCATCGACGGTGGCATTATAACCAATTGCCTGAGTTTCTATTCAGTCGATTTCCGCCTGTTCGGGATGCAGGCGGGATCGACCCCGACGAGCCTGGCGACGGAGTCGCGCGTTATCTTGCGGTGCCCCCGCTCGGGGGTCCATTGCC
>NZ_DBFEGU010000246.1:0-6995 GCF_048329335.1 Eggerthella sp.
GCTTGCGAAAGCGACGTCGGTCATGCTGAAGATAGAGGCCCGCAGGCCCTCCGCATAGGCGACGCCCGAGGGAGGGTTCGGGCGTCGCGAGGGGGAGGGCATGCGGTTGTGCGCGGGGCGCGGGCGCGAGGTCTGCTTGCGCGGGTTACGCGTTCGCCAGCTTCTTGACCACGTGCAGGGCCTCGGTCATCGTGCGGCCGCAGGCGACGCCGTGCATCTGGTCGGGGTAGTTGCCGCTGAAGAGCGACCCCGAGCAGTCGCCGGCGCAGTACAGGCCCTCGATGGGCTCGAAGTCGGTGTTGAGCGCCTGGCAGTCGGCGTTGATGCGGACGCCGTCGATGGTGGTGAGCAGCGTGCCGCCCAGCGTGGCGCCGAAGAACGGCGGGGTGCGCAGCTCGGAAAGGCGGTAGGGCTCCTTGCCGAAGTCGACGTCTTCCTGGTTGTCGTACAGCTCGTTGTAGCGCTCGCAGGTGGCGAGGAACGTCTTCTTGGCGTCGGCGTCGAAGCCAAGCTTGTCGGCAAGCTCGTCGAGCGTGTCGGCCTTCTGCAGGCGACCGTCGGCCAGCTCCTTCTCGAAGTACTTGTCCAGGTCGTACGTGCCGTCTTCCTTCTTCACGCCCAGCACGCCCGTGCGGGTGCCGGCCGAGCAGCCGAGGGTGTGGAAGCGCTGCACGTCGTCGCCGAAGTTGCCGTCCCAGACGCTGATGTACACGCCGCCGGGCTGCTGCGCGGCCGCATGGGGCAAGTAGTCGTAGTCGGCGGACTCGAGGGCGAAGCGCTCGCCGCGCAGGTTCACCTTGAGGAAGGGCTGCGTGCCGGGGTTGAACTGGCCGTTGCCCGGCCACTGCGGATTGCCGGCCTTGACGGACTCCTCGGTGTAGCCCGCGGTGGTGCCGGGCGCGACGAGGCCGCGGTCGAAGATCATCGTGGCGCTGGTGATGTCTTTCACCGCGCCTGCCCACAGCGCCGCCTTGATGCCGTCGCCCGTGTTGTTCTGGTTGTAGCCCAGCGCGGTCACCGACGCGGTGGTGATGGGGGACAGCGACGAGAGCATGGCGGGGTTCGCGGAGTAGCCGCCCGTGGTCAGCAGCACGCCCTTCTTGGCGTTGATCTGCGTGTAGCCGTTGTCAGTCTTGAAGATGGCGCCGGTAACCTTGCCGGAATCCTCGGTGACCAGCTTCACCAGCTCGTGCTTGTAGGAGATCTCGTAGCCGTTGTCGTTCATGACCTTCTCGAACAGCTCGTTGCGCACGGGGACGCCGTCGCGGCCGCCCTCGGCGTTGCCGTAGTGGTGCTCGCCGCAGGGGGTGTAGAAGGGGGTGGCGCCCATGCCGCCCGGCATCTCGAACTCGTCGGCGATGACCACGGCGCCGGCTTCGCTCATGTACTTGTCGACGTACTCGAACATGTCGTTGCTCTCGTTCATCCACATGTTGATGAGGTTGTGGTCGCACGTGCCGCTGGAATAGCGAGCCCACTCGCCGTGCAGGCGGGCGCGGTCGGTGTGGTAGCCCTGGTCGGTGAAGGGCTTGGTGTCGACGGCGTTGAACCAGTGGCGCGTGGCGCCCACCTCGGTGCCCTTCTCGCATAGGATGAAGTCCATCTTCTGGTCGGATGCGTACGCGCCGGCGATCATGCCGCCGTTGCCTGCGCCCACGATGAGCAGGTCGGTGTCCTTCGTCTCGGTGATGTCGCCGATCTCCGGCGGGGCGCCCAGCCAGTCGACCGTGATGGCGGCGCTGCCGTCGTCCACGGCCACCGCGTTGTTGTCGGCCACGCCCGTGGCTGCGCTGGCAGAGCTGGAAGCGCTCTCGGCTCCGGTTGTACCCGCGGCCTTGGGCGAGCAGCCGGCCAGGCCCATGGCGGCAAGCGCGCCGACGCCTGCGACGCCGCCCAGGAAGCTGCGGCGGGAGATGCCGCCTTCGTTCGTTACGTTCGTTCCCATGATGATCCTCCTAATGGTGCGATTTGTTTTGCGGCTCCGGATGAGGAGCCGCTTCCCTCGACGTGCACTCTACGGCGTTCGGCGAGGCTTGAAACCACCCCGTCGGGGGTGTTTCGGCTGGCGAAAGGCGAGTTGGCGCGCTCCCCCTGCGAGGGTGATTTGAGGGCGATAAGGCTGATGAACGTGGTGGATGCGGGGTGCCGTGATCGGATGGCGCAGGTTTCGCTTACAATGGGAGCAAGCGATGAGGGGGAGGGAGCCTTGCAAGCGATGGTGGAACGTATGCGCGATTCGAAGCACGGCGAAAGCGCGGCTATAGTGGTGTGCGTGATCGCCTTTGCGATCATGGGCTGTGTCGGCGGCATTCTGAACGCGAGCGTGTATTCTCGCGTGGCCGAATACTACGGCATCGCTCGGGAGATTTCCACGATGACGTCGGGCTTTCTGTTCTTGATCTTGTTTCTGATCGCCACGCGCAAGCCTTCGCTGCTCGATCGGCGCTTATTAACCGTGGTGGCGCTGGGCTGTGCGATCACGGCGGCGTTCGTGCTGGAGTTCGCTCTGCAGATGGCGAACGGTCCGCTGACGGTGGCGGGCTTCCTGTTCTACAACACGGCCTCCGCGTGGGCGTCGATCATGATGGTTTCCGCGTTCTCGTCGTTGCGTTCGTCGAAGGCGGTGCTTGCGGGGGTGGTGTGCGGCATGGCGTTGGGCGAAGTGGTGCGCGTGGCGCATCCTCCGGTCTCGTACGAGCTGGGCATCGTCGAGGCGACATGCTCGTACGCGCTGGTCATCGTAATGCTGTATCGCCGAGGCGGGCGGCAGCTGGACGCGATCGCGCGCGAAGCGTCCCCGGCCAGCCTCGAACTGTCCAATCCGGAATCGTTCTTGCGGCCTGCTCATGCGCTGTTTTTATGCGTAGGATTGTTCAGCGTTGCGACGGGTTACGGACTCACGCTCAACGAAGTGTCCCATGCTCCTATCAGCGTCGATGTTTCGGCGGTCGTGCTGGTGGGGGTGGCCGCATGGATGCTGCTGTCGCGCAGCGAGAGCAAGGAGGACATGTTGTTCTCGTTCGCGATGCTGTTGGTGGTGGCCGGCTTCATCATCGCGCCGTTCACGTTTTTGACGGATCTGCCCTCGGCGAATGCGCTTTTGCGCATCGGCGTGCGCAGCTTCGACATGCTGGTGTGGCTTGTGGTGTTGGCGGTGGGGCGGCAAAACCTGTTGGCTTTGTTGCCGACGTTCGCGCTTGTGCGTTTCATGAGCGCGGTTGGAACCGACGTGGGCGCGATTGCCGGGCATACCACGAACGATATCGTGGGCACGAATGACGATGCAGCCATGCTCATCGCCGAGGTCGTGCTGTTCGCGTTCGTCGCGTTTCTGTGGTTGGGATTCAGGAAGTTCAGTTTCGCCGACACGATCCGAGGCGTGGTGAACGTGGGCGAGCGCGAGGCTGGGTCGGCTGGGGCTGCTGCTGCCGAGGCAGTCGGCGAGGTGAGGTTTGGCGGCGCTGGTGAGACGGTGCGGCAGCTCAGCATCGAGGAGCGGTGCGCTGAGCTGGGTGCGCAGCACGGCTTGACCGAGCGCGAGACGGAGATCTTCGCCATGTTGGCCCGCGGGCGCAACGGGCAGTTCGTCATGGAACACTACGTGGTGTCGCGCAACACGGTGAAGAGCCATGTCAAACATATCTACGCGAAGTTGGATGTGCATTCCCAGCAGGAGTTGATCGACCTGGTGGAGCGCGCGGGGGAGTAGTGCGGGGTAACGCTGTACTGATAGTGGTACATGCTGCAAGCGTTGTGCGCCGTCGCGAAGAAGCCTGTACGTTGTTTACGGGGTCATGGTGACCCCGTAAGAATCAAGAGGTTAGCTAACCGCCCGATCAAGGTGTTGTCGGCAACATTGCTCGATAAGCGCGGTTATGGAAACCTAAGCGGGAGCATCGGGGTTTGTCATCCTGAGCGGAGCGACTCCTCGGGTTGTCATCCCGAGCGAGCGAAGCGAGTCGAAGGATCCCGCGCGGCGGCAGGAGCCAGATGCGCCTCCGAGTCGATGGCCGCCTCCGACGTGGCGTTCCTGGCGCCCGAACTGGTGTCGGAGGCCGAGGGCCCGGTGCCCGTCCCGGCTCCGGCGGAAGGGCGGCTGGGGTACCGCTTCGTCAAGCGGGTGTTCGACATCGCCTTCAGCCTGTGCGCGACGATAGTCGGCCTGGTTCCGATCGCGCTCCTTTGCGTCGCTATCGGCCTGGAGTCCCCCGGATCCCCCATCTACCTCCAAAAGCGCGTCGGGTATCAAGGAAGGCCGCTACGCATCTTCAAGCTGCGTACCATGGTGGCCGACTCCGACGATGTTGAGAAGCATTTGGATCCCAAACAGCTCGAGCGGTGGAGGCGCGAGCGCAAGGTGGATGACGATCCTCGCGTCACCAAGGTGGGGCGCTTCCTGCGCAGGACCTCCCTCGACGAGCTGCCTCAGTTCCTGAACGTGCTGGCTGGCCAGATGAGCGTTGTCGGCCCGCGTCCCATCGTTGAGGAGGAGCTGGCGGCTTACGGCGACGCGGCGGGCGAGCTCCTTTCCGTCAAGCCCGGCATCACCGGCTGGTGGCAGGTGCAGGCGAGAAACGATGCGACCTACGGCGACGGCAGCCGCCAGGAACTGGAGCTTTATTACGTCAGGAACGCCTCTCTTGCTATAGATGCGAAGGTGTTCCTGAGGACGTTCTCGATCATGTTCGGAAAAGGCAGGACGGGAAGATGAGTGAGCCTATCCGCGTAGCGCATGTTGTGGGCAAGATGTGCGGCGGCGGCGTCGAGGCCGTGGTCATGAACTACTACCGGCATATCGACAGGAGCCGCGTGCAGTTCGACTTCCTCGTGGACGAGGACTCCGCGCTCGTGCCGCGCGAGGAGATCGGGTCGCTCGGCGGCCGGGTGTTCGTGGTTCCTCCTTACCAGCGCCTCCTCGCTTACATGGGGCGCCTGGAGGGTCTGTTCTCGGACGAGGGGTGGTCCATCGTCCACTCCCACGTCAACGCGCTCTCGGTCTTCCCGCTGCGCGCGGCCGCCCGGGCGGGCGTGCCCGTGCGCATCGCCCACTCGCATTCGACGGCGGGCAAGGGCGAGCCCGTCAAGAACGCGCTCAAGCGCCTGCTGCGCACCCAGGCGAACCGCTACCCGACGCACCGCCTCGCGTGCTCACGCTATGCCGGTGAATGGCTGTTCGGCAAGGAGGTCGAGCTCGAAGTTGTTCCGAACGCGATCGACATGAATGCATTCGCCTTCGACGAGCGTTGGAGGTCGAAAGCTCGCCAAATGTGGAACATCGAGGATGGCCAGGTGGTGATCGGGCATGTAGGGAGGCTTGCCCCTGTGAAGAACCAATCATTCCTGATAGAGGTTTTGAGTTGCCTAAGAAAGAGCGGCGTGGATGCTCGATTGGTCTTGGTTGGAGAAGGAAAGGATCGCATCGCCATTCAGAATCGTGCGGCCTGCCTAGGTCTTTCGGAGTATATGGTTATGCCCGGCCAAATGGACTCTTCGTTGGCGTATCAAGGATTCGATGCATTTGCCTTCCCCAGTACGTACGAGGGGTTTGGCATGGCGGCGCTTGAGGCGCAGAGGGCCGGCTTGCCGTGCCTGCTGTCCGACGCGATCACCCGCGAGGTGGACGTGACGGGAGCGGTGCGCTTCCTGCCGATCGATGATCCTTCGGCCTGGGCGGACGCGCTATGCGCCTTGAGGGCCGGCGACAGGGTCCCTGTGCGTCCGGAGCGTTTCTCGTACTACGACATTGATGCAGCGGCGCAGAAACTTGCAGCGTTATACATCGCTCTCGATGGCGAAAGGGCGGGAAAATGAACCCGCTTGTCAGTGTTATCATCCCTGTTTATAACGTTGAGTCGTACGTGTCGGAATGCATAGAGAGCGTGATCGCTCAAACTTATAGCAATATCGAGATCGTTGTAGTAAACGACGGATCGACAGATGGATCGGGGTTTTCTTGCGATCAATACGCTTGTAGCGATTCCCGTGTGGTTGTGGTGCACAAAGAGAACGAAGGGCTGAGTGCTGCCCGAAACGCTGGAATAGCCGTTTGTCGGGGTGATTTCGTGGCCTTCGTTGACGGCGATGATTTCGTGTCCCCTGTTTTCATTGAGACGCTTATGCATGCTATCGAAGTGTGCGACTGTGAGATAGCGGCGATACCTTGTGGTACGGCATTCGAGGACGGCTCTTCATGCGAGCTTGTTGCGAAGGCGGCCTTTATTCCCGACGCAAGGGTTATGGATTCATATACGGTTCAGAAGTTGATGCTCTATCAAAGGCTCGATACGGGAGTTCCATGGAGGCTTTATGCTAGACGTATACTCGGCGATGCTCCTTTTGCTGTGGGGTTGTATTACGAGGACCTGGCAAGCGTTTACAAGTTCATTCATGATGTAGATCGTGTTGCGTTGGTTGATTGCAGGGCCTTGTATGCGTATCGTCTGCGGAAATCCGGGATCATCAGTCAGGCGTACAGTCCGATAAAAGCCTTATCTGCCATTGAGGTTTCACGACGACTTAGCTCGGATATGCAGGAATGGTATCCGGATCTAGCCGTTGCATCCGCATCGCGCTGTTTTTCTCTTTGCCGGATGGTTTATGCACAGATACCGGTAGAATACGAGCTTTCCAGTAAGTTCGAGAATGATCGTCGAGCTTTGTGGGGCGAACTCAAGGAGAGAAGAAAGATCGTTCTGAGTGATTCTTCGGCTCGGAAGAGGGAACGACTTGCTGCAGCCATTGCCTTGATCGGCGAAGCTCCGTTTGCTCTTTTTTGCCATGCGTGTAGAAAAGCCGGTCTTCTCAGATGAGGGTTTTGAGAAAAATCTCATTTTGTATGACTGCGAGAGAGACGGCCTTGTCAGCTCTGTTGATTTCTGCGTGTTTCCAGAACGTCGTTATCTTCTCTCTGGGTGGGGCGGCTATCAAGCCGTTTCATGTCATTGCCTTGATCTTGCTGGTTTTGTCCATTGTGGCACTTAGGGCTTCCTGGTCTC
>NZ_DBFEGU010000247.1:0-4524 GCF_048329335.1 Eggerthella sp.
ACCGGCGATGGCATCGGCATTCACCTGCGCCACGGGCGTATCGCCCAGCTTCAGCGAGAAATCGGCTTTCAACAGGTTGTTCGCCTCATCGGCCGCCTTCGCCAGACGCTCATCGTCGGACAGCAGCGTGGGCTGCTGCAACGCATCCTCGGACAGCGTCGCGCTCGACCCCATCGCAGCGACGGCCGCGTTCACCGTCTCGGCCACCTTATCGGCATCGAGCGCAGTGCCGACGGTCTCGGCGCGCACGACGAACCGAGAGCCGCCGCTGTCGTAGTCGAGCCCGGCGTTGCGCGGCGCTTCGGCCTGCTCGTTGAACGCCTCGACGGCCTTCCGCACGGCTTCGTCCAGCTTGCCGTTCGAAGTGACCAGCTTGTCGGTTTCGTCGTGCACGACGAATACCTCGACCGGCCAGGCCCACGGGCTGGCATCGGCGTGCATGGCATCCGTCACGCTGCTGCTGTTGACGGCCGTGCCCATGTCAGAAGAGGTGAGCGTCAGCGAGAACCTCTCACCCGACACGCTCAGCTGGTAGCTTTTCGCCACGTCGGTCAACAGATCTTGAACCTCGGCGGTGGTTTTCAACGACACGTCCTTGCCCATGATCGTGGTGTTGGGCATAAAGCGGTCCATGAACACGAGCGCGCCCGCCAGGTAGACGATCGCGATCACGGCGACGAGCGCGCCGCCCGCAATGAGCCCGGCCTTCTTCGCGAACGGAGGCTTCCGGTTCGACGACCCTTGTCGGCCACCGCCCGGCGACTCCGGGCGCCCGCCGTGAACCGGCCCCGGTCGGCCGCCCCGCGACGCGGGCACGAACGACGCGTAGCTTTCCGGCGCGCCGTCGGCGAAGGGAGGGTCGATCGAGTCGATGCGCCGCGTTCGCTGCGGTGCCGGGCGCGGCGCTGGCTGCGGCGCCGGTTGCTGCGCTTCGTGCTTGCCGCGCGTTTCGTGTTCTGGCGTCAACGTGCGCCTCCTCGCTTGCCAATGGCTCGTTCGAACCAAACTAGAAGGTTCGCCGATGGAATTCAATCCTTTCACTCAACAAAATAAAGAATCGGTTCAGACGCTCGACGAAGGGAGCGGCGAGACGAGACCGAGAGCGACATGTGCGCTTTTTCACCTAGCGTCGGCCGCCGTGCGGCTGGACGAGCTTGTCCGTATGCTCTAGCAGCGAACGCGAGGCGGGATGGCAGAGATCGCGCGCTATGCACGATTCTAGAAGCTTGTTGTCAGAGACAAAAAAGGGAAAGCCCAGGTCGAAGTACATGGCGCTGACGAAAAATCATGCATAGCGTTGAATCTCTTCCATGCAGGGGAAGGACGAGGCACCTCGACGAGGAGGGCTCACCCGTGCGACCCGCGAATGCAGGCGCGCCGCGCGAACTCTCGAAACGGCGCGCCTCGCGCGGGACGATCAGTTTGCCGGATCCTCGGAGGCCTTCTTCGGCGCGTCCATCTCGTCCAGCAGGCTACGAGCTTCCTTGAACTGCTTCGCCAGCTCCTCCATAGGGTTCACGCGCTCCTCTTGGGCGCGGACCGACTCCTCCGTGATGGCGAGCGCGCAGGCCACGGCGTCGGTGTGCGTGTACGAAAGCGACAGCGGCAGCTCGCGCACGCTCTGCTCGTCGGCTACCTCCTTAGCGCGCCCATGCAGCACCACGAAGGGGCGACCCTTCGCGTTGCGGCGCACTTCCACGTCGTGGTTGGCGATGCCGCGCGAGAACCCGGTGCCCAGCGCCTTCAGCACGGCCTCCTTCGCGGCGAAGCGCGTAGCGTAATGCACCTCGGGGTTCGCCGTGGACTCGCAGTAGGAGCGTTCCTCCTCGGAGAACACCTTCTCGCGAAAGCTGGGCGTGCGCTCCAAGATGCGGCGCATGCGGGCAATTTCCACGATGTCCACGCCAAGTCCCACCGCGCCCTCGACGCCCTCGAACGCCGCCGAAGCCGCCTCCGTCACGCTCTTCTCGCTCTCACTCACAACAATCCCCAATCACCCATATTCCAAAAACCGGTTTAAAGACTCAGCATCCAACCTGGCGATTCACCGACAGAGTACCGGCCCCTGCGGAGCGAATCCGCACGGCGGCGTCCACCAAGCGAGTTCCGCAGCGCAGCGAGGACTGTCCGAGCGACTGGACGTCGCCGTGCGGATTCGCGGTCCCACAGGTCCCCCCGTTACTCCACCGTCACCGATTTCGCCAGGTTGCGGGGCTGGTCCACGTCGCAGCCGCGCTCGACGGCGATGGCGCGCGCGAACAGCTGCAGCGGCACGCTGGCCGTGATGGCGCTGAACGCGTCGCGCACCTTCGGGATGTAGATGACATGGTCGGCATGGTGTCGAATGTCTTCATCCCCCTCGGTGGCGATGGCCACCACCATGGCGCCGCGCGCCTTCGCCTCCTGCAGGTTCGACACCAGCTTGTCGTACACGGGGCTCTTCGTGGCCACCGCGATGACCGGGAAGCCCTCGTCGATGAGCGCGATGGGGCCGTGCTTCATCTCGCCGGCCGGATAGGCCTCGGCGTGCAGGTAGCTGATCTCCTTGAGCTTGAGCGCGCCCTCGTAGCTGATGGCGGCGCCCATGCCGCGGCCCACGAACAGCGCGCTCGACGCGTCCTTGCACGCGCGCGCCGCCTCATTGATGGACGAGGAATCGGCCAGGATGCGCTCCACCTGCTCGGCCGTGTCGGCCAGCTCGTGGAACAGCAGGCGCACCTGGTTCGTCTTGAGCTTGCCCTTCACCTGGGCAAGCAGCATGGCGAGCAGCGTGAGCGACACCACCTGGCCCAGGAACGACTTGGTGGAGGCCACCGCGATCTCCTTGTTGGCCTTCGTGTAGATGACGCCGTCGCTCTCGCGCGCCACGGGCGAGCCCACCACGTTCGTGATGCCGAACACCTTCGCGCCCTTTACGCGCGCGTCGCGGATGGCGGCCAGCGTGTCGGCCGTCTCGCCCGACTGCGACACGGCCACCACCAGGGTGGACGGCGTGATGATGGGGTTACGGTAGCGGAATTCGCTGGCCACCTCCACTTCCGTGGGGATGCGCGCCCAACCCTCGATGAGGTTCTTCGCGATGAGGCCCGCATGATACGACGTGCCGCAGGCGATGACGTACACGCGGTCGATAAGGTTGAGCTCCTCCAGCGTGAGGTCCAGCTCGTCGATGGACAGCGCGCCGTTCACCAGGCGCCCCGCCAGCGTGTCGCGGATCACGCGCGGCTGCTCGTGGATCTCCTTCAACATGAAGTCGGGGTAGCCGCCCTTCTCGGCCACATCGAGATCCCAGTCGACGTGCGTCACCTCGGGCTCGTACGCCTCGCCGCGCACGTTGTAGAACGTGACGGCATTCGGCGTGAGCTTCGCCATATCGCCGTCGGCGAGCACCACCACGTCGCGCGTGTCGTCGATCATGGCGATGATATCGGAGGCCACGTGCGCGCCGTCCTCGGCCAGCCCCACCACGAGCGGCGAGTCCTTGCGCGCGGCCACGAGGGTGCCGGGCTCCTGGTCGCTGATAGCCGCAATGGCATAGGCGCCGATCAGGCGGTCGGCAGCCTCGCGCACGGCCTGCAAGAGGTCGTTGCTTTCGCGCAGGTTCTCCTCCACGAGGTGCGCGATGACCTCGGTGTCGGTCTGGCTCGTGAACGTATGGCCGCGGCCTTCCAGCTCTTCGCGCAGCTCGGCGAAGTTCTCGATGATGCCGTTATGCACGACGGCTACGCTGCCGTCGCAGGAGGTATGCGGATGCGCGTTCGCCTCGCTGGGGCGGCCATGCGTGGCCCAGCGCGTGTGGCCGATGCCGCAGGTGCCGGTCAGCTCGAGGGGCTCGACGAGCTGCGCGAGGCCGCTCACCTTCCCCTTGCAGTGCACGACTTCCAGCTTGCCGTCCTGCTCGACGGCGATGCCGGCAGAGTCATAGCCGCGGTATTCGAGTCGCGACAGACCTTCGATCAGGATGTCCTTGACGGGGCGCGTTCCGGTGTATCCGACGATTCCGCACATGATTAGCTCCTTTGTGCTCGGGTTCGCCGATAGTGTAGCGCACCGATTCCGCATGCGCGAATGCATGTCGGCCGAAGTCGCGCATCCGCTCAATAAACGCATCTTTCTCGTCAACGACGGAATCGGCGGCGCATGTTCGACAAGCCGGCCTCCGCGTCCTTCGACCCCTTGGCCAGTTTCGCAAGGACGAGCAGGAGATTGAGCGGGTACATCAGAACGAGGATTTTCCAAACAAGCCCCGTCCCAACCGTGCAGACCAGCCCGAACGTCGTCGATGATACGATCAAAGCCGAAAGCGCCGCCATAGCCTCCGAACCCGGCGACGCGGCCGATTTCGATCGGAAACGAGCCGTCGCATACCAGAACAGGCACGCGAGCATGCCGGCGCCCACGAACGTGCGCCCAGCCGTCGACACCGTTTCCATGCGAGACGAATCCGTCAGACACGCCGCGCACAGCAGCCCGAACGCCCCAGCGACGATCGTTGCCGTCTCCATGCGCCCGCTGGCCGCCATC
>NZ_DBFEGU010000248.1:0-4528 GCF_048329335.1 Eggerthella sp.
GCATGGGGTTGGCCTGGTCGTTCGCGCCGTGGCAGCCGTAACAGCCCGCCGCGCCGAGGTTTTCGAAGCGCCCGTCGTGGCTCGTCGGCATCAAAGGCGGAGCGCCGGCGGGCACGTTCGCGTTCACGTCTTCCCTGGGGGCTTCCTGGCTGCAGCCTGCAACCGTGCCCAAGCCCAGCGCCATCACGGCCACGAGGGCGGCGGTTATCATGTGCTTCTTCATCGTCTTCCCCTTAGAGCTTCGTAATGGATACGCAGGTCTTCTTGTAGTCGGGTTCCTTGGACAGCGGGCAGTACACGTCCTGCACCGCCAGGTTCACCAGGGTCTCCTCGGCGAAGAATGGAGCGAACGTCACGCCGGCCGGGGGCTCGGTGCGGCCCGCCGTGGACACCTTGATGTCGAACTCGCCGTACGTCGACTTCACCTTCACCATGTCTCCGTCCTGGATGCCCAGCTTCTTGCAATCGTCCGGGTTCATGTTCAGCAGCGCCTCGGGCAGCGCGCGGTCGAGCTCGGGCACGCGACGGGTCATCGTGCCGGTGTGCCAGTGCTCCAGCAAGCGACCCGTGACGAAGTAGAACGGGTACTCGTCGCTGGGGGTCTGCGCGGGCGGTTCGTAGGGGCGGAACACCACGGACGGCTTCAGGTTGGCGGACTTGTAGAAGCTCACGCCGCCGGCCTGTCCGGGCTTGCCGTACTGCTTCACGCCGACCTCGTCGAAGCCCTCGTCCTGCGAGCCCTCGGCGAAGCGCCACTTCGTGGACTTCCAGGTGCCGTTCACGTTGCGCACCGGCCACGTCATGCCGTGGTTGGCAAGGTACTCCTCGTAGGGGGCCAGCTGCTTTGCCTCCATTTTGAGCTTGGCGCCGAACGTGCCGTCGGTATCGTCGTTGATAGCCTTGGCCTTGTCGTTCATCTCGGGGTTCGAGAAGATGCGGTACTCCTCCCACAGCAGGCGGTTCGTCTCGCGGTCGTCGTTCTTGAAATCGCGGGCGTTCTTGTCGTAGATGAAGCCGAACAGGTGGTCGAAGGCATCCTCGCTGCCGATCTTCTCGCCGTCGAGCACGCGATGCGCTACTTCCATGAACGTCCAGAGGTCCCACTTGGCCTCGCCCGGAGCGTCCACGGCCTTCTCGAAGACGGCGGTGCGGCGCTCGGCGTTGCCGAACTGGCCCTCTCGCTCCACCCACAGCGCCACGGGGAGCACGACGTCGGCGTACTGCGTGGACAGGGTGGGATACACCTCGTTGACCACGATGAACGTGTCGAAGATGCCCTTGTTGTCAGCGCCTTCGCCAAGGAAACGGGTGAGGTTCGGCATGGACTGCGCCCAATTGTTATGGGCGGACCACATGAAGTCGATGTTGCCCTTGGAAAGCTCGCGGAACATCTTCACCGTGTGCATGCCGGGAGCCTTGATCTCGTCGAGGTAGCCTTGCGGGAGATCCCAGATAGCCTCGGTGTAGCGGCGGTGCTGCTCGTTTGCCACCAAGAGGTCGGCCGGCAGGCGGTGGCTGAACGTGCCCACTTCGCGGGCGGTGCCGCAGGCGGTGGGCTGCCCGGTCAGCGAGAAGGGGCCGCAGCCGGGCTGGGCGATCTTGCCGGACAGCAGGTGGACGTTGTAAATGCAATGGTTCATCCATGTGCCGCGGTTGTGCTGGTTCACGCCCATGGTCCACAGCGACATGACCTTCTTGTTCGGATCCGCGAACACCTCGGCCAGCTCCTTGAGGTCCTCGACGGCCACGCCGGAGAGCTGAGAGGTGTACTCGAAGGTGTAGGGTTCCAGGCGCGCGGCGTACTCCTCGAAGGTGATAGGGCTCACCGCGTCCACCTTCGAGCCGATCTCGCTCTTGTCGTAGCCGTCCTCGAAGGAGTTGCCGATGTCCTCGGTGCCCTGCTTGAACTGCAGGTGGTCGTTCACGAAGGCCTCGTCGTACTTCTTCTCCGACACGAGGTAGTTTGCGATGCAGTTCGCGATGGCGAGGTCGGTGTTCGGATGGAAGATCATCGTCTTGTCGGCGCTCGCGCTCGTGCGCGTTCTGATGGTGCCGAGATCGTAGTGCTTCACGCCCTCGCCCGAGAGCTTGCGGGCCGTCAGGCGCGAGTACAGCATGGGGTGCGCTTCGGCCATGTTGGCGCCCCAGGTGACGAACACGTCGGCTTCGTCGAGGTCGCTGTATGATCCGGCGGGCTCGTCGGTTTGGAACACGTTCATGAACGCCACCACGGCGCTGGCCATGCACAGGCGCGCGTTCGGGTCGACGTTGTTCGAGAGAAGACCGGCTTTGATGAACTTGGCGCAGGCGTAGCCTTCGGTGATGGGCTGCTGGCCGCTCAGCCAGAAGGCCAGGCGCGACTTGTCGCTCTTCCACGTCTCTTTGAGCTTGGAAGACACGAGGTCGAGAGCTTCGTCCCAGCTCGCCTCGCGCAAACCTTCGCCGGTGCCCTTCGTGGACTTGTCCTCGCGGATCATCGGCGTGGTCAGGCGGTCGTCGCCGTACATGATCTTCGCCAAGTAGTAGCCTTTGACGCAGTTGAGACCCTTGTTGGACTCGTTGTCCGGGTCGCCTGTCACGCTGATCAGCTTGTTGTCCTTGACCTCGCAGATGACGCCGCAACCGCAGCCGCAGAAGCGGCACACCGACGTGTACTTCTGTCCGTCGCCCGAAGCGGCGGTCGTCGATTGGCCTTCGCCGCTTGCGCATCCCACGAGCGACGACATGGTGCCTGCCGCCGCCGCGCTCGCCAGCGCTACTGCCGTGGCCTTGACGAATCCTCGTCTTGAGATGTCCATGACATCCCTCCTTTTCCTCCCGTTACCCATTGCTATGTCCTAAACCTCCAACGGTTTGGCAGCTTGTTCAGGGGAGCTCGGCGCAGCTGCGCCGAGCTCGTCATGCCGAGGGCTCGATGCCGCCCGCCCGCTCCTCGTCGCTTGCGATGCGGATGGCCACCCGGGGCTCGCTGACCACGCAACGTTCCACGCATAGGCCGCATCCCACGCACTTGTCCTCGTCGATGACGGGGGCGAACACGGAGTGGATGGCATCGCCTTCGCGCAGGCGGTAGTCGATGACGATAGCTTCGTCGATGAGAGGGCAGGTGCGGTAGCATACTTCGCAGCGCATGCCCTGGAATGCGATGCATAGATCCTCGTCGATGACGGCGATGCCCATCTTCACGTCGGAGCGGGTTTTGATGTCGCGCAGCGCGTTCGTGGGACAGGCCTCGACGCAGGGAAAATCCTCGCATAGGCGGCAGGCCTGGGCGCGCGCATCGATCATCGGCGTTCCCACGGCGGTTCCTGCGTCGTCGCGTGCCGGCTTGATAGCGATATAGGGGCAGGCCTCCATGCATTTCCCGCACTTGACGCAGCGCGAAGCGAAGTCTTTCTCGCCATGCGCTCCGGGGGGCCGCAGCAGATCGGCTTCGCCATGGGAGGCGTAGAGCGCCGCCTGGAATGCCACCAAGGCTGCCGATGCACCCGCTATGACGCTCGATACTTTCATGAAATCTCCTCTTCCTTGCTCCGTATCATGCGCTCGAGCAGGTCATATGCCTATCGGGGTATATCCGAGGGCGCGTGAGGATAAACCCGACGCGGGGCAAGGGTTTTATACTGTTTTTAGAAAAGAATAATATTGAGGTGGAGAAACAAAGCGCCCCGCATCGTCGAAAGCGATGCGGGGCGCGAATGTTCGAATGCTCGAATGCGAGGATGGAAGCGTGCGGCTAGGAGCTCAGGCGAACGCCGACGTACACGGCGGTTTCGGGCAGGCCCGAGATGTCGTACATCTCGGACAAAGGGAGAGCCGAGACCTTCCATGTGTACGCGGTCCCGTCGACGTCGACCGTGCCCTGCTTGAACGTGTTGCCCACTTCGTCCACGCCCATGCCGTCCTCGGCGATGGTGGCCGGATCGAAGCCCTCGGCGGCGATGGCGGCGTCAATGGCGGCATCGAGGCTGCCCGAAGAGAAATCGGCGTAGCGCAGTCGCATGGACGTGCCGTCGCTGCGGTCGGCGTCGAGCGTCCACGAACCGTTGAGCAGCAAGGCCGCCTCGCTTGCGGAAAGCTTGGACACGCCTTTGTTGTACATCAGTCCCGCGTCGAGCTCGCTCACGTCGGACGGAAGCTTGATCAGCTCGAGGGCGGCTTCCGGATCGTCCGACATGCCTCCCTTGTCGATGACGGTAAGGCCTGCATCGGCGACGGCCTGCTTGATCTCGTCGTCGTTCAGCGTGATGTAGGATGTGAGCGCCGGCAGGTCGTAGGACACCTCGCGCGACAGGTTCTCCTCGACGCTGGCTTGCGCGCGAGCCGTGCCGCCCCTCACCGCGTCTAGGACGTTGAACAGCAGGTAGCCGCCGATAAGGGCTGCGACCAGGACGAAGGCGAACATGATGGCGATTTGCGGCCTCGGCATGTCGAGCGGGCGACGAAGGCCGCTGTCATCCAGATAGCGCACGGGGCCGTCCGTGTCCGCGTATTCGTTTCTGCGTGATTTGAATAGCATTGCGTCTCC
>NZ_DBFEGU010000249.1:0-1918 GCF_048329335.1 Eggerthella sp.
ACTCCTCCTCGGCGGCGGGCACGGGGGCGTACGGGCCGTGTTCATCGGCCAGGCCCACGGCGGCGCGGTTGAGCTGCTTGTGGAACAGCTTGCTGTTCGTTCGCGCCTGGGCGAGCGCCTGGTGGTTGGCGAGGTCGACGACGTACTGCTTGACGTAGGCCTTGGCCGCGGCCGGGTCGCCGGTGATGATGTCGGTCTTGTCCGGGAAGTGCTCGACGAGCGACGCCGCCAGGCGGCTCGTCATCTCGTCGGCCGAGATCCCGTCCACGGCGAGTGTGCCCGCGGTCGAGCCCGCCTGCGCCTGGGTGACGGACGAGAAGTTGCCCGAGCCGTCCGGGTTGACCCCGAAGTATGCGGCGGCTTCGCGGCACGCCTCCGTCCAGACGCCCATAAGGGCGAGCTTGCAGTTAAGGGTCTCGTTCTGGTTCATGCGGAGGTCATCATTGTCCGGCATGGCTTCCCCTTTCGACGGAAAGTTGATATTCCAGGCAATCGTATCGGCGGGCGTCGTCTTTTGGGTATGCGAAAGCCCCCGTTTCCCGAACGGGAAGCGGGGGCTGACGGAAAGGAGACGCTACCTGAGGTTGAGCGAGTAGTTTCTGACGGGCGCCGCGGCGCTCGCGCATGCAGCGCCCGCCGCCGCGGCGACGCGCGCCGGGGGGACGGCCGGAATGCGCGAGTCGATCGCCGCGCTGCGCTCCCTCTCGCGCTCGGCGTCGCGCGGCTTGAACTCGACGATGTTGTCGGCCGTGGCCGGCTCGTCGATCTCGTCGAGGGCGACCTTGGCGTGGGCGGCGTGGCGCCCGCGCGTGCCTGCCGGGAGTCCGGACCTGAGCGAGGTGCCGATGCCGTTGATGAGGTCTCGCAGGCGCTCGTCGTCCGCCGCGGCCGCCGGCTTCGCCGCCGCATGCTTCGGTGCGGGCGCTGCCTCGGCCGGCTCGGCTGCGGACTTGAGCCCGGCCTCGCGCGGCACCGGAGCCGCCGCCGTTGCCGGGGCGGGCGCCGGGGACGCCTGGCGCGGTTCGGCCGTGGCCTTCGCGGGTTTGGGGACGGCGCGCAGGCGGCGCATCAGCTCGCCCAGGGCCTGGGCGATGCGCTTGCGCCCGGCGGCGAGAACTTCGGAGACCTTGAGGCCGTGGAGCGAGGAGATCGTCTTGGCGGCCTGCTCGCGTGAGAGCTCCCCGATGTAGTCCGAGATGCGCGATTGCGCATCGAAATCGGCGGGCACGGGGCTCCCGAGCTCGGCAAGGGCGCGCTTCGCGAGCAGGTCGACGCACTCGCGCCGGAAGTCGGCGCTGCTCTTGTAGATGGAGGCGTTGGCGGCCGCGAAGGCGTCGAACGCGGAGTTGAAGGTGTTCTTCTGGTCGGGCGATGCCGTCATGCCCATCGATGCCGTCAGGGCGTCGATGGTGCCCTCGAACTCGGCGTCCAGCGCGCGGCGGTATTCCTCGAGCCCGCCGCGGGCGGACTTGGCGGCGAGGTTGCCCCTCACCGTCTCGACCGCGCGCTCGCGGGCGGCGCCGACCGCCGCCATGAGCTCCGCGTCGTTTTCCATAGCAGCTGCCACGAGTCGATACGCCTCCTCGATATCGATGCCGTCACCGAGCCCGGATCCGATTGCTCCGATATCGAGCGTGACCGAGCGTTGTCCCGACGCTGCGGGGGGTGCGTCCGCCATGAGTCGACCCTGCCTTTCCAGCGGTTCAGATGGGCCTAGTAGCCCTGCTTGTAGGTGCTGCCGTAGGCGTCCTGGCCATAGGGGCCGTACTGCCCGCGGATGTCGCCATGGGTCTCGGGTCGGGCATATCCCGCTCCCTCTCCCTGGTAGGCGTCCTGGTAATCGTCCTGTCGGTACGTCTCGGGCTGGACCGGGGCCGACGTCGCTTCGTCCGGGCGGGCGGGGTGATCGGTATCAGGG
>NZ_DBFEGU010000250.1:0-4008 GCF_048329335.1 Eggerthella sp.
GGGCTGCTGCACGGGCTGGGGCTGCGGTTGGGGCTGCGCCGGCGGGGCCTGGTGCGCCTGTTCGGCCGTCGCGCGAGCCTGCGCCGCGGCCACGGCCGCCTGCGCCGCGCGGACGGCGGCCTCATTGGCGCGCACGGCGGCCTCCTGCGCCTGCGCCTCGGCGGTGGCGTCCTTGTCCTTTTCCTCGAACGCCACGTCGTCCACCACGTCCTCGTCGATGCGCAGCAGGTCGTCGAGGGACACGCCGTACAGCTTCGCGAGCGCGATGAGATTCCCCGTATCGGGCGACGACTCGGCGCGCTCCCACTTCGACACCGCCTGCCGCGACAGGCCGAGCCGTTCGGCCAGCTCCTCCTGGCTGTATCCTTGCTCGCGTCGCATGGCTGCTAAGCGCTGGGCAATCTCGACGTTCATGAACGATCCCTTCTTCGACGTTGGGGACATGGCGTCCGCTCCTTCTCGATTACCAGCCTACGGTTGCCCGGCACGTTGCACCAGCATGTCTGGTTATCATTTTACGCAACCGCCGGTTGCATACGTCTGCAAAGTGGGATTTCATGACATCGGTCATGCCGACTTTTATGCGGTCGTCCTTCGATGCGTTTGGCTGCGGCGAAGCGGCGGACAAATCCCCCGATACCGGCGTTCCAAAAAGGCTGCGCGTTCGGACCTCGCGCATCGCCGTCTGCGCAACGCGCCGGCCCTCCCCGCGCGCTTCGACAAGCAACGGCTACCGGCCGGCGCCGATGCGTCCCGCATGTCCTATACTGGAACGATAGAGTCGAAGGAGGCGTCCATGGAAACCGGAAAGACCGATCGCCGCGTGCAGTACACGAAGCGCGCCCTCACGAGCGCCCTCATCGACCTCATGCGCGAGAACCACATCTCGAAGATATCCGTGAAGGCGCTGTGCGCCGCCGCCGACGTGAACCGCAGTACGTTCTACGCCCATTACCGCAACCAGTACGACCTGCTGGCGTACATCGAAGCCGAGGCGCTCGAAGATCTCAAGGCGCGCCTCCTGGCCGACGGCGAGCCGCGCACGCGCAACGTGGAGAAGATCCTGGAATACGCCAAGGAGAACGCCGACGTGTTCCTCATGCTGCTGGACGAAAGCGAGGGCGGCTTCCAGCGGCAGATCATGGAGCTGGCGCATCTGGTGGACCTGCAAATGTCCGACCAGGATGCGGCGGTGGACGCCGACGATCTGGAGTACATGTACCTGTTCGCCGTATCGGGCGCGTTGGGCATGCTGTCGCACTGGCTGAAGAAGGGCACGCCGCAATCCCCCGCCGAGATGTCCGAGCTGCTGATGAGCATGATCCAGCACGGCGTGGAGGAGCGCGCCTGAAGCGAGCGAGCATCGGGCAACGGCGCCGCGCGCCCACTGCGAAGTTGCGAGTCGTTTCGCCGACGCGCCCGCCTCGTTTCCGAGTTTCGCCCGAAGCACCCTCGCCAACCGGAGCGTCATCGTTCGCGAGACCGGATTGCACACGGATTTTCGGCCGCGGTTTCGCATTCTGGCAGAGAATCACGGTTTAGGCGCAAAATCAATGTCTCCCCTCCAACCAAAAGCCTAGATATCCAAAGAAGCACCAGGTCAGGTTTTTCGGCAGCCAACACAGATGCAGGAATCGCGATGCAGCTGCGCCCAAACCGTGATTCTCTGCCAGATTATGTTACGATGACCTGATGGATATACTTATCGGATACGAATCGGCGCTCGACCACTGGAGAACGGTGGGGCCGAATTACTTGCGCGGCTACGATGCGCGGCAAGCGGCGACAAGACGTGCGCGACGTGCGCTCACTTCAAGCGAGCGACCGACCCTTTCCGAGGGAAATCGGCGTCCTGCCGGATGCACCCTGCCCCTGCGCACGCTGGTGGGCAGCGTCGACGTCCGGACGAGAACGCCTGCCGTGCTCAGCAGCTTTTGCTCCGTCCTCCCCGAGAGGTCGTTCGTCGACGCGGGCGAGGGCTTTTTGATGAGCACGCCGGAGTTCTGCTTCTTGCAGATGGCGAACCGGCTGTCGCTCGCACGGCTCATAATGCTGGGATACGAGTTGTGCGGAACGTACGTCCTGGTAGACAAGGGGCCGGCACCGCGTCGCGACGCGCCGCTGACGACGGTCGCCAAGCTGCGGACTTTCGTCGAAGGCGCCTCGAACGCTCGCGGGAGGAAGAAGGCGCTGCGGGCTTTGCGCTACGTGTTGGACCGATCGGCCTCGCCGATGGAGTCTGCGCTGGCCATGCTGCTGTGCCTGCCGTACGGCCTGGGCGGGTACGGATTGCCCGAACCGCGACTTAACTACCGCGTCGACGTGCCGCCCAGCTTCCGCGCCATGGCCGACCGGAAGCACTGCGTATGCGACCTGTGCTGGCCCGAATCGAAGCTGGCCGCGGAGTACGACAGCGAGCTGCACCATGTCGACCCCGAACGGCGGGAAAGCGATGCGCGACGACGCAGCACCCTTATCACGCTCGGATTCACCGTGGTCACCGTGTCGAAGGGGCAGGTCATGGACAGCGGGGCGTTCAACCGGCTGGCGCATCAGCTGGCGAAGCGCCTGGGAAAGCGCCTGCGCTACGTCGACCCGGGCTTCACGCGCGCGCACCTCGAGCTGCGCGCCGAGCTGTTCGAGGCGATCGGGATACGCGAGAGGTGACGAACGGGGGGGCGCCGACGCCCCCCGTTCGCGCTACCCCTGGAACAGGGCGAGGAAGCGATCCCAGATGGTTTGCTCTTGCTCGGGCTCTTCCGGCTCGGGCGTTTCGGGCTGCTCGATTGCGGCCGTGGTCATGACGAACTGCACGGCTTCCACGTTGGCGTTCTGCGGCGACGCGAACGACACCGGGTCGAACTTCGGGAAGTCGAACTCGGCAGTCATGTCGGCGATCTGCCGCTTCATGGTTTCGGGCAGCGTGATGGTAGACGCGTTGAGCTGGTTCATGCCGCTGCTGAGCTCGCCCGCCCCGCCGGCCAGCTGGCCCGTGCCGTTTGCGAGCTGGTTTGCGCCCGATTCGAGTTGGCCGTAGTTCTCGGCGAGCGCCGACAGACCCGACGCGTACTGCGCAAGACCTTCGTGGAACCGGCCATACTCGCCAGATAGCTGCGCGATGCCTTCGACGAGCTGGGAGAGTTGGTCGAGCTGGCCGCCGCCCACGGCCGTTTCGAGCGCGGACGCCATGGAGCGGAGAGCGGCTTCTTGCTGGGCGAGGGCGCCGCCGCTTTGCGCATCGGCCGCCAACGCGCCCAACAGCTGGTCGGCGCCGGAGAAGGCGTCCTTCGTCGCGGCGTACGTGCCCTTGACGGTTTGGGCAGCCTGGTAGTTCGCGAGGAGCTGATTCACCGTGACGAGGTCGTCGGGGTTCTGCGACGTGCTTGCAAGGGCCATCAAGCTTCCGACCTGCTCTTCTGTCAACGTGCCGGCGGGAATGCCTTCGATGGCGCCCTCGAGCGCCGGGAGCGCCTGCGCGTAGCCCTGCTGGACGCGAACGACCTGTTGACGCAGCTCCGCAAGCCCGTCCGCGAGCGCGTTCAGCCCGCCCGGCAGCTGCCTCAGCTGGTCGAGCTGCGACAAATCAGCACCCTGCAAACCGCTCGCGACGGCCGACAGCGCAGCGTTGATCTGGCTCGACGCGCTCACCAACTGGCCGGACGAGCCGTTGAGCCTGTTCAACCCCTGACCGAACGCCGCAGCGCCCGACGACAGATCCTGTGCGCCGCCGGTCAGCTCGTCTACGCCCGAGGCGAGCGACGACGTGCCCTCCGCCAGCGCGCCGACCGCGTCCGATAGGTTCGTCATGCCGCTGACCATGCTTGAGGTGTCGGGCATCTCGACGACCGACGAGTACGGCAGCGCGGCGATCTGCGCGCCCGGCATCTTGAAGTTCCGCACCTTGGCCGTGAGCGTGAAATCGGCATCCTGACCGGGCAGGCCGGTGAAGGCAGCTGTAGCGTCTTCGCCGGATTGCGCGATGGTGGCTCCCTCGCCCTCCCCGTCGGA
>NZ_DBFEGU010000251.1:0-2155 GCF_048329335.1 Eggerthella sp.
GCATGAACGGGCCCACGTTGGCCAGCACGCCCTTGATGTCACGGCCGGCGCGGGTGACGATCTCGTCGACGGTCTCGCTGCCTGGCTGCCAGCGTTCGGAGCTCATCAGCTCCACGAGGCGGGCCAGTCCGGCGTTCGCGTCTCCCGCGGCGGTGCGGAACGCTTCCACGAAGTTCATGTCGTCCGCGGCGAGCCGGTCGCCTCCCAGGTCGATTGCAGTATTGTCGGGCAGCACGCCGATCGCGCCGGTCTCGTCGACCGGTGCGGGGGCCGCGGGTTCGAGTCCCTCGCTCATGCGCCGCATGGTCTCGCGTTTGATGCTCGCGCAGATCGTGGATTGCGCCATGTCGAGCTTCGCGGCGATCTCCTGCTGGGTCATGCCCTGGCCGCCCTCCTCGACGGGCAGGTTCATGTCATGGATCTTCGCGTCGAGTTCGAGGCGTTCCGCCGGCGTGAGCTCCGGCACGCTGTGGCGTTTGCCGTCCGTGCCCACGACCGGCTTCGGCTTCGCGGAGGCGCCCTTCGGGGATTTCTTGTTCTTTTTCAGCGCGCGGCCGACCGTCCTATCGCTCACTCCGAGCGCCGCGGCGAGGGCCACGTTGCTGATCGGGTCGTCCTGGAAGCTGAGGATGAGGTTGGTGCGTTGCTGGACGGTGAGACGGACCGCGTCGGCGGTGAACTTGTCCTGGCACATCCGGTTCCAGCCGATCTGTCCCGCGGGGTATCCGAGGGCGATCCAGGCGCGTCCGTCGTATGCCTGGGCGATCAGGTCGTGAAGGCGTTTCTGGCTTTTCGCGGTCTCGTAGAGCTGTTCCTGGATGTCGCCGACGAGCTGTTCGGCCTGTTCGCGGGTGAAGTCGCTTTGGTTCGTGTCGACGCCCATGTTGACGGGCAGGTGGTCGCGCGTGTATTCGATGACCGCGTCGCCTGCCGTGGCCTCCCCCGGTTCCGGCTCGTCTATGATGCGGATCGGCTCAGGAGCGCCCTCGGCCGAGTCCGGCTCCTCCACGGCGGGCACGTCGACGATCTCCACGTCCTGCCATGCGGGTTCGTTCTGTGAATATCGGGGTTCACTGGCGGTCGGCTGGGTGGGGTTGATGTAAGAATTGGTCATGATTGGCTCCTTCTGGTCCGACGATTGGTCTTCTGGTCCGACGATTGGTCGGGGTCGGTCTTGCCGGCTCCTTCTGATGTGATGATTGGTGGGGTTGGCTTCTGCTGGTTCCCTCGCCCGAGCCGGATTCGTCCGGCAAGGGGCAATGCAAATGGGTAAAGGATGGGACCATCGCCCGCACGCGAACGGCAATTCGCGTGCGGGCATTCTCTTTTTCACGGACCATCCCATGCGGCCGATATCATGCCGGACGCATGTGTATCGGTAGAACGGATATCGTCTCCAAGCACAATCGATCGGCGGGCATGATGGAAGACAACACTGCGGGCTTCTCCCCCGTCCTCCGCCGCCGTCTCATGACGGTGGACCGGATATCCGGGTTCCTGCAGGGCGCATCGATGCCCCTGCGTCCCCGTGTCTCCCCGATCGTGACGGTCCGAGCCGCGATTCGGTACGAGGAGCTGGCCCGTGACGAAACGGTGCTCGCGCGGCGGGCGCGTCTGGCCTGGCTGGCCTATCGCATGGCCGTCGCCGATGGTCTGTTCCGTAATGTCACGGATCCCGCCGTCATGGATGGACTGCGTTGGATGCTGTCCACGGGGATCACGGACGGCGAGCTGTTCGACGCAGGGCTCTCGTCCGGCATCGTGCTCGCCGCCGCGACCTGTGACGACGCGTATGGGTTCGTCCACGACGTCGCTTCCGCGGTCGCCGAGGGGCGTCGATCCGCTGTGGCCGCCATGAGCCGCACGCGCTTGTAGGGTTGGCATTCCTGGTTCTCTCTTTTCGCTGCAGATGGGTGGTGGATGGGTTTGTTTCGGGTAAAGGATGAGTTTTCTCACCCCACCGGGATGGGCCGGCAAGCCCGGTTCCCGGCGCGCGTGGGGACGGCAATCCCCGACGCAAGTCTCTTATGCCGTTCGGCCATGACGCTGCGCGCCACGACCTGGTCCTCCAGATGGACGCCGGCGGCGCGCAGGAAACGGATGTCGCGTGCCACGTGCTCTCCGCGCAGCAGCGTCGCACCGGATAGGATCCGTT
>NZ_DBFEGU010000252.1:0-4798 GCF_048329335.1 Eggerthella sp.
CTGCGCGCCGGACGCATGGCGAACGACGCCGAGGCTCTTGCGCGCACGTTCGAGCAAGCCGGCCAGCACGTCATGCCCTCGCGTGCGGAAACGCTCGAAACGCTCGCCGTCCTGCGCGCCGGCGGCACGCCGTTGCTCTACCTGGCGGGCGAGCGCGACGAGAAGTACCGCGTCCTCGCAGCTCAAGCTGCCGAAGCGGGTGCGGTCATGCGCGTCGTTCCCGGCGCGGGCCACAACGCCCACTTGGAAGCCCCCGCCGCGTTCGTCCAGGAAGTATCGCTGTTCCTCGGGGAATGACGAATCCGCATTGGAAAAGGTGGCAAGAAACGTGGAATCCGCGTGGGAACGGCGTTGGAACCGCGCAAGATCGGGAAGGTTTTTCATGGTGATGCGTGCCATGGAAACGTAGAACGGGCTCGCTATACTGAGAAGCACGGATTCGATCCGGCGGCTTGGTGCCTCTCCCTCTCAATATTCTAGACGATTGGAGGTGATGACCATGACCGTTTTGGGGATTGCTTCGTTGGTGATTTTGCTCTTGGAGTTCGCTACCCGCGTCATCGAGCTGTTTCTGGTGATAAGGAGCGCGCTCCTAACCCGTAGGGGAAAGGAGCGCCACAAGTAAACCCAAACCGCCGAAGCGATCCGAGAGCCGTGGGGAGTACACGCTCCCTGCGGCTCGCCCTTATTATACAAAACGGTCCACTATTCGCAAGAAGAGTTTCGGGCCGATTCGCGAGTTGCGCTGGCTGCGAAACGGTTTCGCTCCTCGCCTCTTGTCGAGGTTGCGTTACAGCCTGTCTCTGGTCGTTCCCGAACGAGTATAATGACGCGGCAAGAAACGAACGAGGCGAAATGAGACATTGGCCCGTCCCTTTGTCTCATTTTCCAGGAGCAGGAGGCATCATGGCCGATCTCGAAGGCGGAACAGCCCTTTCCCTCGACCGTCATCTGGGCGCGTCGGACACCGCCGAGGCTATCGAATCCTACACGGAGATCGAGATCCCCGAGAGCCTGCGCGACAACCTCGTGTTGTTCCTCCGCATGGAGCGAAAGGTGCTCAAGGAGTACGATCCGGCCGTCTGCGCTCTCTTCGACCGTCTGTTCAACAGCATGATCAGGGCGAACGAGGGCAACCCGGGCACCGTCGCCGCAGACGAGCCCACCGATGCCCAGGGCATCCCCACGGCCGACACCGAGGGCGCGCGGGCGTTCCGCGAGGCCGTCGAGCTCATCGACGCGTTGCCGGTCGACCAAGCGCAAGTGGTGGTGCGCGCGTTCACGTCGTTCTTCCATCTGGCGAACCTGTCCGAGGAGAACTACCGCGTGGAAACGCTGCGCGAGTTGGAGCGCAACGTGTCGATGGAGTCGGCCGTGGACACATCGAACGAGCTGGTGGTGGCGTACGGCCATCTATTGGACGAGGTGGGCCCCGAACGCACGGCCGAGCTGCTGGGTCGCTTGGAATTCCACCCCGTGTTCACCGCGCACCCCACTGAGGCGCGCCGCAAAGCGGTAGAGGGCAAGATCCGCCGTATCGCCGCGTTGCTGGATGAGCATCCCTACCTGGGCGGATCGGCTCTCCTGGAGAACGAGCGCCACATGCTGCAGGAGATCGACGCGCTCGTGCGCACCTCGCCCACCGAGCTCAAGAAGCCCACGCCCCTGGAAGAGGCCGACACCGTCATCGACATCTTCGACAACACGCTGTTCGATACAGTGCCGCAGGTGTACCGGCGTTTCGACGACTGGGTGCTGGGCGAGGACGCCGGCAGCGTGCCGCCCGTGTGCCCGGCGTTCTTCCGTCCGGGCAGCTGGATCGGGTCGGACCGCGACGGGAACCCGAACGTCACAGCGAAGGTGTCGCGCCGCGTGGCGGCGAAGTACTTCGCGCATATGGTGGCCAAGCTGGCCCAAGAATGCCGCAACATCGGGCGCAACCTCACGCTGGAGTCGCGGTACACCGCGCCCTCGGAAGAGCTTATGAACCTGTGGAGCCATCTCGTGGAGATGAGTGAGACGCTGACGGGACGGGTGGCCGACGACCTGGGCTTCGAGCCGCACCGCGCCGTCATGCTGGTGATGGCCGCACGCCTCGAGGGCACCGTGGCGCGCAACGCCGACATCATGTACCTGTCGCCCGAAGAGCTGCTGGCCGACCTGCGCACGGTGCAGGACTCGCTCGCGCGCGCCGGTGCCGCACGCGCCGCGTACGGGCCCGTGCAAACGCTGATATGGCAGGTTGAGACGTTCGGGTTCCATATGGTGGAAATGGAGTTCCGCCAGCACTCGCTCGTGCACGAACGCGCGCTAGCCGATATCCGCTCCCATGGCGTGCTGGGCAAGCTCGACCCCATGACGCGCGAGGTGCTGGACACGTTCCGCGCCATCGGCGCCATCCAGAAGCGCTACGGGCAGAAGATGGCCCGACGCTACATCGTGTCGTTCACCAAGAGCGCTCGGCACATGGCCGACGTCTACGAGCTGGCAGAGCTCGCATTCTCGCACGCGCAGGACGTGCCCGAGCTGGACGTGATTCCCTTGTTCGAGCAGCTGGAGGACTTGGAGAACTGCGTCACCGTGCTGGACGGGATGCTGCAGCTGCCGGCCGTGCAGCGCCGCCTGGCGCAGACGGGGCGGCGCATGGAGGTCATGCTGGGCTACTCGGACTCTTCGAAGGACGCCGGCCCCGTCACCGCCACGCTCGCCCTGCATTCCGCGCAGGAGCGCATCGCCCGCTGGGCCGAGGAGCGCGGCATCGACGTCGTGCTCATGCACGGTCGCGGCGGCGCGGTGGGCCGCGGGGGCGGGCCGGCGAACCGCGCGGTGCTCGCGCAGCCGAAGGGGTCGGTGAACTGCCGATTCAAGGTGACCGAGCAGGGCGAGGTCATCTTCGCACGTTACGGCAACCGCTCGCTTGCGCTGCGCCATATCGAAAGCGTCGCGGCGGCCACGCTCATGAACTCGGCGCCGTCGGTCGAGCGCGTCAACACCGAGGCATCCGTACGCTTCTCCGATGTGGCCGCGCGTTTGAACGAAGCCGCCTACGAGCGCTATCTGGATCTGCTGCATACCGACGGCTTCGCGCCGTGGTTCTCCACCGTCACGCCTTTGGCCGAAGTGGGCCTGCTGCCCATCGGCAGCCGTCCTGCCAAGCGCGGCTTGGGAGCCCAATCGCTTGACGACCTGCGCACCATCCCGTGGGTGTTCTCGTGGTCGCAGGCGCGCATCAACCTGGCTGCGTGGTACGGCCTGGGTGCGGCGTGCGAACAGGTGGGTGACCTGGAGCTTCTGCAGCGCGCGTATCGCGAATGGCCTCTGTTCGCCACGTTCGTCGACAACGTGGAGATGTCCATCGCCAAAACCGACGCGCGAATTGCGAAGATGTACTTGGCGCTGGGCGACCGCGACGACCTGGCTCAGGCGGTGTTCGACGAGATGCAGCTGACGCGTTCGTGGGCGCTGGCCATCGTGGGAGACGAGTGGCCGCTGCAGCACCGCCGCGTGCTTGGTTGCGCCATCCGCGTGCGCAACCCTTACGTGGACGCGCTCTCGCTTGCCCAAGTGCGCGCGTTGCGCGTGATCCGAAACCGACAGGAAGAGCTTTCGGACGAGGTCAAGACCGAGTATCTAGGGCTCATCCTGGCCACCGTGACCGGGGTTTCCGCCGGCCTGCAGAACACGGGGTAGCGCTCGCTTCAACCATTGGCGAAGCGTACCCGATCTTTCCGGAGAAATTTTGCTTTGAGGTGCGAAAACGCGCGATACGCGCTACTATAGGGAACATCTAGTCGGAGATCCCCTTCTACACACGGCGCAGCCGCTTCGCGCGGCGCGCGACGAAAGGACGGCCATGGGCGACATTGCGTGGCAGGCGGGCAAGGCGTACCGCGAGATCATCTATGAAACAGCAGGCGGCATCGCCAAGATCAGCATCAACCGGCCCGAGCGACGCAATGCGTTCACCCCGCTCACCGTCACCGAGCTGTACGACGCGTTCAGCGAGGCGCGCGACGACGCATCCATCGGCGTCATCATCCTGACCGGCGTCAACCACGGCGGCCGTCACGAGGACGAGGCGTTCTGCTCCGGCGGCGACCAGAAGATCCGCGGCAACGGCGGCTACGTGGGCGAGGACAACATCCCGCGCCTCAACGTGCTGGACCTGCAGCGTCTCATCCGCGTGGTGCCCAAGCCCGTCATCGCCATGGTGAACGGCTACGCCATCGGCGGCGGGCACGTGCTGCACATCCTGTGCGACCTCTCCATCGCGGCCGAAACGGCCAAGTTCGGCCAGACGGGCCCGAAGGTGGGCAGCTTCGACGCCGGCTACGGCGCGGGCTATCTGGCGAACATCGTGGGCCAGAAGAAGGCGCGCGAGATCTGGTACCTCTGCCGCCAGTACACGGCTGCCGAGGCGCTTGAGATGGGCCTGGTCAACAAAGTGGTCCCGTTCGAGGATCTGGAAGCGGAGTGCGTGAGCTGGGCGCAGGAGATGCTGCAGTTCAGTCCCACGGCGCTGCGCTTCATGAAGGCCTCGTTCAACGCGGCGACGGACGGGCTTGCGGGCATCCAGCAGCTCGCCGGCGACGCCACGCTTCTGTACTACACCACCGACGAGGCGAAGGAGGGTCGCGACGCGTTCAAGGAGAAGCGCGCCCCCGACTTCACCCAGTTCCCCAAGTTTCCGTAAGATCGCACGTCTGGCAGGCGGCAACCGAAAGGCAGGAATCCGGCAGCGATGATCGGTGCGTTCGAGAGCACGGTGCGACAGTTCCCGCAGCGCACGTGCTTCACG
>NZ_DBFEGU010000253.1:0-2785 GCF_048329335.1 Eggerthella sp.
GCGTCGGATCGGACGTAAAGACGATAGCGCCTGTTCGCAGCTCCCGGACTTCGCGTGCGCTCGGCTTGCACGCGAGCGCTTCGCCTTCTCGGACGCTGCCGAACGCGAGCGCCTCGCGGTACGTGACGTCCAGGCGATCCATCGCCAGGATCGATGCGGTGTCCTCAACCTGGATCGACCCTGCCGGTCGATGCCGTTTGGAAATCGAAGGCCCGCCGAGCAGCGCGTCGAATCGTCCCGATCGCCAGCATTCCGTCGCGGTGGTATGTGAAAGGAAGATCGGCATGGTCGCATCCTAGTGTACGCGGAGGCTCGGATTGATGCCGCTTATTATACAAGCAAAAAGGTCATGGACAAAACTAGGGGCTTTTCCGTAGTTTTTCGTCCGATAACCGAATACGGGGAAATCGGAGATCGGATAATGCCTGATGAGGGGATCGAGCGTGAGGTTATACCTGATAAAGTATAAAGAATAGTCCCCATTTTTGTCCATGATGAAAACACTCATATAAATAAGGGCGGCTTCGAGGAGGCGCGGGGCGCATGAAGACGCGGTCGATGCCGGAATGCGAGTCGTCGCGAAGGGGGAGTGCGGCTGCTCGACGGCGGCCGCCGGGTCGTGGGCGGCCACGTCGATCCTCGTCATGGCCTCGGTTGAGAGGACCAGCCCGTCGCATCTGCCAAAAGCCGGGCGTGCATACGCAGCAGGAACTCATCGATCTGGTGGGGAACGGGCGCGGCTTCGTCTAACGCTTCTCTGTCGTCGGAGCCTTTGGATACGCGCGGCGTGGCGCTTGTGGTACCCTAACGCCAACGACCATGCGAGAGGTAAGGAGCACACGATGCGCGAAGGAAGCGCCCCCAATTTCTGCCCGCCGACCGAGGAGGGCATCACCCTCGTGTTCGAGGATGAGAGCGGTGATCGGACGGAGCTCGAGTTTCTCGGCCTCATCTTGCATAACGATCGCAGCTACGGCTTCTTCTTCCCGGTAACAGAGGACGAGCCCGTGGGCTCGTCCGGAGAAGTGGTGTTGCTTGAAGTGACCGAGCTCGACGAAGACGGTCAGCCTTCGGCCTTCGAGATCGTCGAGGATGAAGCCGTGGCGGCCGAAGTCTACGAGGACTTCCGCACCGCCACGAAGGATCTCTACGATTTCTCGGCGTAGGCTGCGCGCATCGCTATCGGCCGAGCGGGTCCCAGCCGCTGGGGGGCTTGACCCGCTCGGATTGGGCGATGGCTGCCACGTACATGATCTCGTGGTTGATCGCCTGCTCCAGGCGGCATACTTCCTCTTCTGTCTCGGCGTATTCGAAAATGCGCGCCGCCGTTCGTCTGATCGTGTCCATCAGTTCTTCATACTCGGTTCCGCTCATGTGCGACCTCCGGCGATCTTGCTCTCAAGCAATGACCCTCTCGATAAACTCATAGCACAAACCTCTTGTTTTATTGACGGTCTGTAAACTATAGTTTACGACTTTTCTCCCGCCGGGACTAGCCTTTAACCGGCATGGAGAACACTTCACTAAAAACTCAGCTCGGAACCAATATCGCGAGGCTCCGCTCGGAAGCTAACGTGTCGCAAACTTCCTTTGCCCTCATGGTGGGCGTTAGCCGCAAGTACCTCATCGATATCGAAAGCGGGAAGGCGAACCCCACGGTCGACATGCTCGAACGCATCGCGGGAGGCCTCGACACTACCGTCGGTCGGCTCTTCGACGGGCTGTGAACCCCTAGCGTTCGAGATCGACGGGGTTCCAGCTACCGTCGATGTCGCACAGCCATGCCTCGGGTTCGCTCACGGTGAAGAACGTGAGCGTTTCGTCGCCCGGTCCCTCGTAGCTTTCGCCGAGCCCCGTCATATGCTCGTATCCTGCGCGACGCACGTCCTCGTTCGCCTCGTCCTTGAGGACGGCCTTGCCTCGCATGATAACCCAGCCGCTGCCCGGCTTCCAGGCGGTCAGCTCGAACTTTGGGTTGGCTTCCAGCTCGCGGTACACGTCTTTCGTGGTGGCGGTGCAGAACCAGATGTGCCCGTCCTGCACGGCGGCGAAGCTGAAGGGGCGCACGTGCGGCTGGTCGCCCTCGCACGTTGCCAGGTACCAGGCCGGGACGCTGGTCAGGTAGTCGACGATGGTGTTCGTTCCGTTCATGGGAGTTCCTTTCGGTTGGGAGATGGGGCGGTTTCGGGTCGATCTTACCAAGGGATGAAATTGGTTGCGATCACGCAGGCCAGCATCGCGACGATGACGAGGGTGCCGTTGCGATCGAGGCGCGTGAACGTTAGCGGATGCAGGCGCGTGCGGCCGATGCCGCCGTGATAGCAGCGCGCGTCCATGGCCGACGACAGCGTTTCCGCATGGCGGAACGCGCTGGTGAACAGCGGCACCATGAGCGATGCCAGCATGCGCAGGCGTCCCTTCGAGAAAGTGGCGCCGCGGCTGATCTGCGCGCGGTACACGGTTTGCAGCTCGAAGGTGAACTGGGGAAGGAAGCGCAACGCGATTCCCATCATCATGGACAGCTCGTGCGCCGGCACGCCGATGCGGCGAAAGGGGCGCAGCAGGTACTCGAACGCGTCGGTTATGTCGAGCGTTGCGGTGGTCAAGGTGAGCAGGCTCATGCCCAGCAAGAGCAGCAGCAAACGGCAGGCGATGAAGGCGGCCTGCCACAGGCCCGCCTCGCTGATGCGGATGATCCACCACTCGAACAACACGGCGCCGCCCTGCACGAAGAACACGTTGAGCAGCGCGGTGACCACCACGATGAACGCGAGCGGCGCGATGG
>NZ_DBFEGU010000254.1:0-3186 GCF_048329335.1 Eggerthella sp.
GATCAGATAGCCGTCCTAGAGAAGGGGTGCATCACCCAGCAGGGAACCCACGGCGATCTGGTGAAGGTGCCCGGCCGGTATCGGTCGTTTTGGCGCGAGCGCCAGCAGGCGGCCGGTTGGCGGCTGGCCAGCGAGCAGTAGCGCTTCGGATTCGATCCGGCGCGTTCGGTGCCGGAACATCAGATGAACCAAGACATGCAAAACGCATGGGAAAGAGAGGTCGATATGGAACATTCGCCTTATGAGACGTCGAAGTCCCGCAAAGGGGCCGCGTTCGAGATGTGGGGCGTCAAGGAGGTCGTCACCGCGGTGCTGTTCAGCGCCTTGATGATCGTCGTCTTGTTCGTGGTGGGGTCGGTTACCATGCTGGGTGTGGATTTCTCCATGCTGTTCATGGCGGCGACGTACGTTTTGGTGGTTGCGCCGTTGTACATGCTCATGGTTATGAGGGTGAACCGCTTCGGCACCACGGCGTTCTACGCGTGCGTGATGGCGCTGGTGTACCTCATGTTCGGAAACCTGTGGTACATGCTGCCGTTCTACCTGGTGGGAGGTTTGGCTATCGATGCGCTGTTCCTGCGCACGGCCGCGCAGCGGGCTAAGCCGAACCGCATCGTAGCGGCGTGGGCGACGTTCAGCGCGCTGTACTCGCTGTCGTCGATCATCCCCATACTGGTCAACCTTCAGGGGTACCTGCAAGAGCTTGCCGAAGTGAGGATGATGGGCGAGGAGTACGTGAACGCGTACCTCAAGTACTACGGGAATGCAGAATGGATCGTGTTCATAGTCGCTCTCACGGCGTTCGCCGGATTCCTGGGAGCCCTCGTGGGCAAGCGTCTGATGAGGAAGCACTTCCTGAAGGCAGGGGTGATCTGACGTGGAGGAGGGCATCCGAAACGAGCGGTTCTCATCGGGCGCTCGCGCCGTCGGGCGTTCGTCGGCGTCGCCCGACGGGGAACGGTTCTCCATGGCGACGAAGTCCATCGTGCTGGCTGCGACGATCGCGACGGTTTCCCTGGTGGACAGCGTGCGGTTGTCGCCTGCGCTGACCTGCTTTTTACTGCTCTACCTTGCTGCGTGCGGACAGCGTTCCATGGCTTTCAAGATGCTGGTTTTCTACGCGGCGCTGTGGGGCGCGTGCCTGGCGCTTGCATACGGGAAGATGACTGTGATCGTTTTCTCGCCGGTTCATTTTTACGCCGCGATCAAAACCTATCCCATCATGGTTGCGTTCTTCGCGGTGGCGCTTTCCCCTCCGGGGCTTATCAGCGCCGCGTTGGCGAAGGCTCGCATTCCGAAGCGCCTGATCGTGGGCGTGCTCGTACTGCTGAGGTTCTTCCCCACCGTTCGCTCGAGCTTCCGGCGTTTGTCCGAGTCGTGCAAAAGGCGCGGGGTGCTTTCGGCGGGAAACGTCGCGCGCAGCCCCGTTCAGGCGCTCGAGCATGCGCTGGTTCCCTTGATGTTCTCGTTGGTGGACAGCTCCGACCGCCTTTCCTCATCCGCCATCGCCCGCGCCGCCGAAGCGCCGACCAGGCGGACGAGCTACTATCGCAGTCCTTTCGGAGTGGCGGACGCGGTTTGCCTGGCGGCCGTCGCGACGGCGCTGGCTGCGTGCGTCTGGGTTGTGCGGGGAGGGTGGTTCGGATGACCGGCGATCTTGTCGCGCAGCTGAAAGGCGCGAGCTTCTCGTACTACGGCGCTCCGGAAACGCTGCATGCCGTGGATTTGGACGTGCATGCCGGCGAATGCGTCGTGCTTATGGGCGCGTCGGGCAGCGGTAAAACCACGATCGTGCGCGTCTTGAACGGCCTGGCCGGGGGCTACTATCGCGGCAGCGTTTCCGGCGACGTGTTCTTGGGCGGGCTTTCTGCGCGCGATATGGAGGCGTGGCGAAGAGCCGAGCTGGTGGGAAGCGTGTTTCAAGACCCGACCGCCCAGTTCTTCTCCAGTCAGCTGGCGGGCGAGGTGGCGTTCGGGTGCGAGAACATCGGCTATCCCGCCGAGGAGGTGGTGAGGCGCACCGATGCGGCGATCGGCCGTTTGGGTCTGGACCGTTTGCGCACGATAGCGGTGGACGAGCTTTCCAGCGGGCAGAAGCAGCGCGTGGCTATCGCCTCGTCGCTTGCTCCTGCGCCGAGGCTCGTGGTGATGGACGAGCCCTCTTCGAACCTCGACGAAGATGCGGCTCAAGAGTTGGGCGCGGTGCTGATGGAGCTGAAGCGGCAGGGCTACGCGCTGGTGGTGGCCGAGCATCGCATCTCGTACCTGATGGAGTGCGCCGACCGGTTCTGCTATATGGAGGCCGGGCGGATGCGGGCGGTTCTCTCTCGCGACGATGTGTTCGCCATGGACGGCTCCGAGCGCGTTGCCATGGGCGTTCGCAGCCCTGCTTTCGTCCCCCGGCCTTCCTTGAAGCCTGCGCCTCTTGCCGCGGGGCTCGCGCGGGAAGGCGAGCGGGCCGCGTCCGGCGAAGCTTTCGGCGCGCGTCTGGAAGCCGCGTCCCTGGAGGTGGACGGCCTGGCCGTTTCTCGCGGTGGAAATCTGCTGTTCTCCTGTGTCTGCTTCGCCGTGGAACCGGGGCAGATCATGGCGCTGACGGGAAAAAACGGCGTGGGCAAGACGAGCCTGGCGCAGGTCGCGGTTGGCTTGGGCCGACCCGACGAGGGCTGCGTGCGCGTGGGAGGGCGGAAGCTGTCCCGGCGGGAGCTGCGTCGCCGCGTGTGGTACAGCCCCAACGACGTGAGCATGGAGTTCTTCTCTTCCCGGGTTGACGAAGAAGTGCTCTTGTTCTCGGATCAGGACGACGCGGCGCGCCGCTACGCCGATCATGTGCTGGGCCGGTTGGGCCTGGCCGAGCTGGGGGATAGGCATCCGTCCTCGCTGTCAGGCGGCCAGAAGCAGCGGCTGTCCATTGCCTGCGGGCTGGCGTCGAGGCGGTCGGTGCTCATCCTGGACGAGCCCACCAGCGGGCTTGACGCCCTCAGCATGCGCCGGTTGGCCGACGCGCTGCGTTGCGCAGCCGAGGAGGGGGCGGCCGTGGTGGTCATCACGCACGACAACGAGTTCATGCGCGAGTGCTGCACCCACGTCTTCGCGCTCGAAGGCGCAGGTGCTGACGAGGGCGAACGGCGCGCGTGTTGAAGGCAGAAGGGGCGGGAGCTGGGAGTGTTTCACGTGAAACATCCG
>NZ_DBFEGU010000255.1:0-3571 GCF_048329335.1 Eggerthella sp.
CCGTCGCGCGCCCGGCCCCCTCCCCGCCTGCGGCGATGCACGCCTCGCGCGCAGCTTGGCGCGCGAACGCGATGGCGGCCGCATCGGCAGCGGGCTCGGGCATGTTGCGGAACGCGCGCACGTGCGAGCCGTACGCGTTCAACTGGTCGCACGTTTGCGGCGCGCCCAAGCCTTGCAGTCGCGCCGGACGGTCGCCCGTCAGCACGACGAGCGGCACGCGTGACGACTCGGCCTCCAACACGGCCGGGTAGTAGTTCGCCACCGCGGTGCCGGATGTGCAGATGACGGCCGCCGGTTGCCCACTCGCCTTCGCCAGCCCCAATGCGAAGAACGCGGCGCCGCGCTCGTCCACGTCCACGAACAACCGAAGACGATCGGGGAAGCGGCGCGACAGCTCGTAGGCCGTCATGGCCAGCGGCGTCGAGCGCGACCCGGGGCTGACCACCACGTCGTGCACGCCCCATCGTTCCAGCTCGTCGAAGAACGCGCCCAGGAACAGGGCGCTGGCTGTAGGATCGGCCCTCATCGCGCACCCCCGTCACTCGTATGTCGCCGGTCGTTCGTAACGTCAGCGAGGGTTTCCGCGGTGCCCAAGCTGGGGTCGATGGCGGGGGCGTGGCGCGCCTCGCAGGAAGTCCCCGCAGGGGATACTTTGGTACGCGAGTCTTCGTCAGCGGCCACAGATCGGGTGCTGCGGGAAGCCGCAGCGTCGACTCGTTCCGTCGGCTGACAAGCCGACGGAACCTCTTCCCCGTCGAACGCCGACAGGACCGTCTTCAGCTTCATGCCGATTTCGTCGTACTCGTCGTCGGCCACGCTGCCCTCGACGATGCCGCAGCCGGCGTACACCCAGCCCACCTCGCCGTCGAACACGCCGGTGCGCAGCGCCACGGAGAACTCGCCGTCGCCCGCGCCGTCCACGTAGCCGCAAGCGCCCGCGAAGAACCCGCGGTTGTACGCTTCGATGCTCCTGATCAGCATCTGCGCCTCGCCCACCGGCGTGCCCGCCACGGCGGGCGTGGGATGCAGATCGTCCTTCATCGTTCCCAGGTCGACGCCTTCCAACATGCGCGCGCGGGCGGGCGTGCACAGGTGCTGCACGTGGGTGAGCGGCAGGATGCCCGGCTGGGCGGGCACGTCGACGTCGTAGCATGTGCGGTTGAACACCTCTCGAATGAACCGCACCACGTAGTCGTGCTCGGCGCGGTTCTTCGCGTCGGCCATCAGCTCATCGGCCAACCGCGCGCGCTCTTCCTCGGTGGCGCCGGCGGGACACGTGCCGGCCAGGCACATGCTCTCCACCTCGTTGCCGCGCTTGCGTACCAGCAGCTCGGGCGTGCAGCCGCAGAAGAACACGTCGGCGTAGCGGTACAGCAGCACGGTGCCGCGCGCCGAGCCGTCGATGAGGTTCACCAACAGGTCCTTCGACGAGAACGGCTCCAGCGCCTCGAGGCGCTGGCGGCGCGACAGCACCACCTTGCTGATGCGCCCCCGCCCGATGGCGTCGAGCGCCGCTTCCACGTTCGCGCGCCACGCGTCACGCGAGTCGGGCTCCAGCTTGAACGGGATGGTACGGCGGTTGCGACGCGGCGCAGCGGCGGCTTGGCGGGCGAACCGCGCGATGCGGCCAGGATAGACCGGGCTCAACGAGTTCACCTGCAAATACGCGCCGCGATCGTCCTCGACGAGGATCACTTCGGGCAGCATGAACTTCAAGCGGGGAAATGCCTCGAACAGCTCGTCGGTCGGCGACGGGTTCTCGGCGTCGAAACGGTTGAACGAGAAGAAGACGGGCTGCTGGCCGACGGGGCCTTCGAGCTCGCATTCGATGCCGTCGAGCGCAGGCAGCGCAATGCAGCGCCCCATGCCCATGAAGCGGACGGGGCGGTCTTTGCGATAGTAGACGAACTGGTCGGTGAAACCCTTCTGCAGCGCGCAATACGCATCGACGATGTCGGCCTCGATCGGTTGCGTGTATGAAAAGATTCTCGTCATCGTGGCCTCTCCCGCCTTCGTCGCCTTGCTCCCGGCGCGCCGAATCGTCAACGATTTCCGCGCCCGCATCGCATTCTAGCACGACGTCTTCTACACTATTCCTGTCCGACGGCGGACGCACGCATCCTCGCCCGCAAGCACGCAAGAAAGGCACACTATGAAAAAGTTCTTCGAGGAGTTCAAGGAGTTCATCAATCAGGGCAACGTCATGGACCTGGCCGTAGCGGTGGTCATCGGCACGGCATTCACGGCCATCGTGAACTCGGTGGTGAGCGACCTCATCATGCCGTTGATCTCGCTGGTCACGGGCGGTATCGATTTCTCGGACATGAAGATACCCCTGGGCACGGGGCCCGATGCGGCCGCGTTCACCTACGGAAACTTCATCAACGCGGTCATCCAGTTCCTCATCATCGCGCTGGTGGTGTTCCTCATCGTGAAGGCCCTCAGCCGGGCGCGCATGCTGACGCGCCGGGGCAAGCATATCGAAGAGCAGGATGCCCCGAAATGCCCCTTCTGCCTCGAGGAAGTGAACGAGGGCGCCACCCGCTGCCCGCACTGCACCGCCGAGCTGCCCGCCCCGGCCGCGGCGGCCGCGAAAGCGGGAGGCGAAGCGTAGGGCATCTCAACGGATAGGCTCCTCATCTTCCTCGTCGGTCACGGCGCGCAGGATGAAGAATCCCGCGATGCCGGCGATCAGCGATGCCGCCAGGATAGCCGCTTTCGCCATGGCGATCATGTTCGGGTCGACGAACGCGAGGTTCGTCACGAAGATGGCCATGGTGAAGCCCACGCCGCCCAGAACCGACACGCCTCCGATATGGCCCCAGTTCACGCCCTGCGGCAGATCGGACAGCTTCAGCTTCACGGTGAGCCACGTGGCCAGGAAGATGCCCAGCGGCTTGCCGAACAGCAGACCGCAGAACACGCCGATGGTCACCGGGTTCGTGACGATGGACAAGGGATCCATGCCCGTCAGCACCACGCTGGCGTTCGAGAACGCGAACAGCGGCAGGATGAAGAAGTACACGGGGATGTGCAGGCGATGGTCGAGGCGCGTGATAGGCGGGATGGACAAGCGCGACACGCGGCCGATCTCGGCCACCTCGGACAGGTACTCCTTCTGCACGATGTCGGGCTCGCCGGGGTCGTAGCGATCATCGGCGCGACGGGCGCAGGCGGCGAACCAGCTCGGAGCGCGGTCGAGCTTCACCTGCGAGCGCGCCGGGATGGCAAGCGCCAGCAGCACGCCGGCGATGGTGGCGTGCACGCCCGACATGAGAAAGCACGCCCACATCCCCAGGCCCACGACGAGGTACGGCAGCAGATCGTAGATGTGCAGCCGGTTGAACACGATGAGCACGGCGAACAGGCCCAAACCCCCGGCCAGCCACGCCACGTCGAGGTTCGCGGTGTAGAAGACGGCGATCACCATGATGGCGATGATGTCGTCGGCGATGGTGAGCGTCGAGAGGAACGAGCGCAGCCCCGCCGGGATGCGGCTTCCCAACAGCGCGAGAATGCCCAGGCAGAACGCGATATCGTTCGCCATGGGAACGCCCCAGCCCTGCTCGAA
>NZ_DBFEGU010000256.1:0-7421 GCF_048329335.1 Eggerthella sp.
CCCGAAGCCGAACCGACGCGCACGATACCCACAATGAACGCGGAGAACGCGACGCAGAGCAAAGGGCGCCACAACTCGGAAACCGCTTCGCGGCACCGATCGCGTCGCTGATCGGGAACCGTGTCGAACATGGGATGCACCTTCGGAGCGCATTTCCATGCAGCACAGGTTAGCGCCACCGCCGCGCTGACGAACACGAACAGCGACATCCACGGTACTGCATCGGCGGGCAAAACCTCAACAGCGAAAAACAGCAACGCCGAAATCCCAGCGGCGGCAAACACGACGATACCGGCCGTGAACACCTTTTGCGCAGCCACGATTTCCTGCAAGGCGCCGAACATGATCCCGCTTCCCCATCCGAAGCACGCGCCCACCACGACAAGCGACCACTCGGACGAAACCACGCCGCCATGCTGCAAGGCAACCAGCAGCGAACCCGCAAGAAAAAGCCCCAGCGCCAGTATCGGAGAACGCCACAGCCGAGCCTTCGGCCAATAGAAGGCGGCCAAGCCGGAAACCGCAAGCGAGAGAGGCAGGGTCGCGCTTCGCACGAAATACTCGAGCATGAAAGAGCCCGGATCCACCTGCCCGGTCAGAAACCGCACATACCCTCCCCACAGCGTCACCGAGGTGCACGCCAGGAAGAACCCATAGGCGAGCGCGGCCAGCACCTGCTCTCGCTTCATGTTTTTCAGAATGAATCTCATGGATCCGCACCTCCCCTCCGCGCGCGAACAGCATGCGCTCGAACTTCCGCGCCAGCTGTCCGCGCGCCCATTGTACCGCACCCCTCGACCTCCTTAGCGGACGCTCGCGATGTCCGACCTTCTGGACGAAAAACCACCTAGGCTGGGTGAGGCCTTGTTTTCCCTGATCGATTAGGCTGCGATCAGTCCAAGGCGCAAACAGCGCCCGCAAGGCAAGCAGCGCCTTGGTGAGATAAGCTAGGAAAGGGAGTTCATCATGGAGGGAAATCTGAACCGTCGCAGCTTCGTCAAAGGGGCGGCATTGAGCGCTGCAGGCCTCATTGCGGGAGGCGCGCTGGCCGCATGCTCGCCCGCAGCAGGAACATCCGAAAGCAAGTCCGACTCCGCCCAAACGACGGGCGCGAACAACGCCGAACAGCGGTGGAGCTTCGAGATCGCGCCCGATCCTATCGGCGACGACCTCGTCACCGAAACGGTTGAAACCGATGTCGTGGTGGTGGGAGGCGGCATGAGCGGTCTGGTCGCAGCTGCATCATGCGCTGAAAACGGATTGAAGGTGACGCTCATCAGCGCGTCGAAGGCTCCTGTGAGCCGCGGCGGATCCAACAACGGCGTGTATTCGAAGGTCATGGAAGAGATGGGCATCCCCCGCATGGATCCCACGTGGTTCTACCGCAAGGAGTACCTCGCCAACGGCGGCAACTTCAAACCGGCTCTGTGGTACAAGTTCTACAACAACTCCGAGGAGGCCATCAACTGGATCATCGACATCGCGGCCAAGGCCGGCATCAAGACCACCATCGAGTCGGGTCCGGAATACAAAGAAGGCGACCCGATGTTCACCCCGCCCGCAGCTCACGCGTTCTACGTTGACGACAGCGAGCTGAAAGGATCCATCGGAAACGGCGAAGGGCATATCGCTGCGGAGATGGGGAGGTACGTGGCCGAAGACCTGGGAGTAGACGTGCGCTGGAACGTCAAAGGCGAGCAGCTGGTTCGCGGCGGCTTTGCCAACGGCACGGAAGGTCGCGTGGACGCGATCATCGCGTCCGATGCCGACGGCGCCTACACCAAATACGTCGGCACCAAAGCCGTCATCATGGCAACCGGCGACTTCTCCCATGACAAGGACATGATGGAGCGCTATTGCCCCCAGGCCGTCGAGCTGTGCGATTTCACAACCGATATCAACTACGATCAGGGCATTTGGATGGGCGGGCTCATGCCCGGAGACGGCCACAAAATGGAGCTTTGGGTGGGCGGCGCCTGGCAAAAGGAGCCCAACAACATCATGCTCGGCCGCCCCAACCTTCCCGGCGACCAACCTTACACGAGCCACACCGGCCTCATGGTGGACAACATGGGACAGCGCTTCATGAACGAGGACGCGTTGGGAGGCCTCGCCTGCGCGACCATCATGCATTTGCCCGAGAAGACCGCCTATTGCATCTGGGGCGCTAATCGCGCCGAAGCAGGTGGGCCCTGGGGCGCCATCAACTACCCTCACGGCGAATACTTCACGACGGAAGAGGTTATCGAACGTTGGGATACGGATGCCGACGGCTTCGGCATCGTCAAGGCAGACACGCGCGAAGAGGTCATCTCGAAGCTCGGCTTGCCGGCGGCGACTATCGACACCGTCGAGCGCTACAACAAGATGTGCGAAGCAGGCGTGGACACTGATTTCTACAAGACCGCCGACAAGCTCATCTCCATTGGAGCAGACGACGGTCCCTTCTACGGCGCATCCTTCTCTCCCGGCTTCCTGACTTCTTTGGGCGGCCTGCGCACCGACAGCGATCTTCGGGTGCTCGACGAGAACGACCAGCCGATCGAAGGCCTGTTCAACGCCGGATGCATGATCGGCAACTTCTACTCCGGCACCTACACGTTCGCGATGGAAGGCATGAACTACGGAGCCACCTGCATTACGCTGCCCTACGTTTTGGGCAAGGATCTAGGTTCTGGCAAGCTCAACTAACCTGTACGCACCCCTCCTCCCCAAGCGCGTCGTCCGGGTCCCGCTGGATCGGGTCGACGCGCTTTGCTGCGTGCGTTCGACGGCGCCCGTGCGAAAAGGCTTGCCGTTTCTGGCAGGTTTCGGCCGAAAGCGAGGCAACGCTGCGCACGCGAAAAAAATGCGGGTGCAACGCGCTTGCGCTGCACCCGCATCAGGGAGGGGATGAAGGAGGAAAGGGTCTAGGCTTTCAGGTACGCCGCCGCGCTCTGGGCGCCGATGCGACCCCACGTGAAGCAGTTGGAAAGCGTGAATCCCATGTAGGCGGAGTTGCAGCTAGCCTCGCCGCCCACGAACAGGCCCGGCATCACTTCGCCATCAGCACGGATGACCTCGCCCTGCTCGGTGCGAGCCACGCCGCCGTACGTGATGATCTCGCACGGCACGACGGGCACGGCCAGGAAAGGAGCCTCCAGCTTGGCCGTGGGGAAGCCGCCGATCTCGCGGTCCACGCCCGAGTCCACCGCAGCGTTGTAGGCCTCGATGGTCTCGGCAAGCGCTGCGGCATCCACGCCCATGTTGGCCGCGAGCTCAGTCGCATCGGCACCCTTGATGTATTCGAGTCCTTCGCCGCGCTTCACTTTGCCGCCGGCTGCCGCCACCGTGGCCTCGTCGGAGATCTCCCATACGTAGCCCATGCCGTCGCGATGGATCTTGTCGAAAATGGGGCCGTTCAGATCTTGGCTCATGAACCCCTTTTTACCCTCGTCGACGAAGCGCTTGCCGTCGGCGCCCACCAGTATCATGTTGGGAAGATTGGTAAAGCCGTTGAGGTTCGCGCTGGCCGAAGTGCCGTCATGCTCGCTCATGATGGTGTAGTCCTTCACCACGCACATCATGTCGTTGGTGTGCGACAGGAGCGCGCCTGCGTTCGAAGCGGCCACCAGGCCCTCGCCCTCGCAATTCGGGTGCCCGATGCCGAACGTACCCGCCTTCTCGGGATCGAAGCGCGCCGCCAGCTCGGCGTTGTGGGCGTAGCCGCCGGTGGCGATCATGACAGCGCGCGCCTTGATACGCTGCGTCTTTCCCTTCGCCTCGACCACCGCGCCTTCCGTCTTGCCCTCGGCGTCCAGCAGGACCTCCACCAGCTTCGTGCCCTTCTGGATCTCCACGCCCAGCTGGTCCAGGCAGGCGGTGAAAGCCGTGACGAAACCGCCGCCCGCGCCGTCGACGTTATGCATCATTTGCAGGGGGCCGTAGTAGATGTCGATCTGATCCGTGAACTTGACGCCCACGCGGTCGATCAGCCAGTCGATGGTCTTGCCGCTGTTCTCCACCGTGATCTTGGTGAGCGCCGGGTCAAGATGATACGACGCGTTGTTCATCAGGTTCGCATACATCGCGTCGTAGGTGAGCTCGACGCCCTGCGACTTCTGCAGCTGGGTATCCCAACCGGCAATCATGCCCTGGGACATAGCCGTAGTGCCGCCGATCTGGTCACCCTTTTCGATGATCAGCACGTTCTCCACGCCATTGTCCTTGGCTTCGACCGCGCACGCCATGCCGGCGCCGCCGCAGCCGCACACCAGCAGGTCGACCTCAGCATCCCAAGCACCCTCGGAACCTGTGGGCTTGTCGCCTTGCGGAGCGCAGCCCGCAAGCGCGCCCAATGCGAGCGCTGCGCCGCCCAGCGCCGCACCGCCGATGAAGTTGCGCCGTGAAATTCCTTCGTTCATGACATCCCTCCTGTTGCTCGGGCCGAACCGCCGCTCCTGCGGGCACAATGCCCTCCCCTGGCGACCGTTCAGTTTCGATTGCTATCCTTGTCGTCGGAACTCTTCCCGCCCTACTTGACGACCCGCTCAGCATAGGCCGGAGAACAGGCGCGACGCATCTCCCATTCTGGGTCGAATCGGCGACTCGACCCCTCCCTCATTTTGGGTTGAATTGCCTCCAGCAGGGCTTTTTTGCACGAACAGGGGTTGGCAGAGAGACGATACTATCGGACAATGAGCGCAGATTCGGCGACGTATCGAGGGGAGGGGTCGGCCGATGGATGTTTCGCGCTTCGACAAGCGCCGTCTGCTCGTCGCGCGCTGCGCGCTTGGATTCGCCTCGTTCAAAGTCGCCCAGTCGTCCCTATACTCCACGGCCATGCTGACGTCGGAAACGACCACCGTCCTCATAGCGGGATTGGACTTCAGCATCGCGTCGGCTGCTTTCGTCGTCCTCACGGAGGCGGTCATCGTCGCGCTGGCCCTGCTTGGTCGGCTGCCCAGGCTATCCATGCCAGTGGTCGCGCCCTCGTTGGTGCTGGCGGCCACCGCGGTGTTGTCGTACAGCGGCGCTCTCTCGTCCGTCGATCCAGCAGTCTCGCTGATGGCGCTTGCTTTCGCGCAGGGAACCGCCACGGTCATGCTCACGTTGGCTTGGGTAGAAATCATGACGCAAATGGAGCTCACCACCAGCATGAAGACGCTGGCCTCGTCGATGCTGCTGGCCGCCGCGGTCACCTTGGCCTTGCAGAACAGCCCTTCGCTGGTCATGCTTCCCTGCGTCGTGGCGACGCTTGTGGCGAGCGCACTGCTCTATCGACGCGCGAAAGGAATTGCAGGCAACGCGCTTGCCAGCGGCAAGACGAAGGGAGGCGACGAGGTGACGGCGGGCGCGGAGCAGAAGAGGGATCGAACCTCCCTGCGACCGTACCTTCGGGGATTCGTGTCCATCGGGGAAGACCTGCTGTCGCTGCTGGTGCTCGGATGCGTCGTGGGCATCATCAACGGATTCATGGTGGTGCAGCACTACGACTTCGACGGCTCGTCTTTGGCATCGGCGATGGGCATCGCCGCAGCCTCGATGGCGTTCTTCGTCATGGCATACGGCTTTCCGAAGACGTTCAGCGCTTCCCGCGCTTATCGCGCGCTTTTCCCCCTGCTCACCGGCGTGCTGATCATTTGGCCGTTCGCGAACTTCCAGTACAGCTACTTCGTGGGCGCGGCGTTCGTCGCCGGTCACAGCCTGATCTCCACCAGCGTGATGTACCTCATCATTCGCGAAGCGCACGAAAGCGATTTGAACCCGTATGCGTTCATGGGTGCGTCGGTGCTGTTGATCAGGCTTGCATCGGTGTCGGGAATCGTAGGCGGCACGGTTATCGCGGGGCTCGATCTCAACCCGTCGTTCAAGACGATGCTGGTGTTCTGCATCGCGTTGTACCTGCTTTCCATCGTCCTGCTATTCATGCTGCGCATCAGGAAGCGCTCGGAACGCGAGCAACGGCCGGCCGCGTCCGGCGAGCCCGTCCGAGGCGAAGACGCATTCGACGCCAAAGGCACCGAAGTGACGGTTCGGCATGGCCTGACGGACCGCGAATCGGAAATCCTCCTGCTGCTGGCTCGCGGCAGGAGCTCCACCTATATCGGCGAGGCTCTGTACCTGTCTCCCAACACCGTGCGAGGACATATCAAGAACATCTACGCGAAGCTGGGCGTACACTCCAAGCAGGAGATAATCGACCTGTTCACCGCTTGACCTCCACGAAAATGTCCTAAAAGGGGCCTGTTCCCTTTTAGGACATCCGTAGCGTCGAACAGCCGGTAGAACCGCCTGCCTCGCTCCATCCCTAACATCCAAAGGCCGCCTTTCGCTATAGAGCCCTAGCCGATGCCCACGAAAACGCCCCGGATGGGAATTGCCCCTTTTAGGACGTTAGATCTTATACATCATCTGGAAGACGTCTTCGCGCTGGACGATGATTTGGACACCCAGGGATTCGCCCACAGCTTCCAGCTTCTCCTGCACCGTGTTGAAGTCGGCGACCTCGGGATTGAGCGTGGTCAGCATGGTCATCGAGAAGATGTCGTCCAGAATGGTCTGGCTGATGTCGTCGATGTTCGCGCCGCACGCGGCAAGCGCGGTGGCAACCTCCGCGACGATGCCGCTGCGGTCCTTGCCCAGAACGGAGACTACACACTTCATTGGCTGGTTCCTTTCCTTGCCTGCTGCGCTACCTGATTGCGAACGAATGTTTCATGTGAAACATTCGCGATGGCCCTTTCGGGGCGCGCCCTAGTTCCGTCGCGCGAAGATGAGCGACAGCGCCTCGGCGCGCGTCGCCTGGCTTTTCTCGAAGGCTCCGCGCACGGCGCTGGTGGTGGTGGTCGTGCCGGGCTTCTTCACACCGCGCATGCTCATGCACATGTGCTCGGCCTCCAAAACCACGATCACGCCCTGCGGGTGCAGCTGCTCGATCAGCGTGTCGGCGATTTGCGAGGTCAGACGTTCCTGCACTTGCGGGCGCTTCGCGAACGCATCCACCAGGCGCGCGAGCTTCGACAATCCGCAGATGCGTCCATCGGATGCCGGGATGTACGCCACGTGCGCCACGCCGAAAAACGGCGCGAGATGATGTTCGCACATGGAATAGAAGGGGATGTCGCGCACGAGAACCATTTCCTCGTGGTGCTCGTCGAACGTGGTTTCGAAATGCTGCGCCGGATCCTCGGTGAGGCCCGCGAACACCTCTTCGTACATCTTCGCCACGCGCTCGGGAGTTTTGACCAGGCCCTCGCGGCCGGGATCCTCGCCCACGCCTTCGAGGATCAGCCGCACGCCCTCTTCGATTTTCGCTCTATCCATAACCGTCTTTCTGCCGTCATACAACGAGAAGCATCATACCATGAGCGCTCTTTCCGCTGAGGCACACGCCACAGGGACTCTAGATGACGCGGTGTCCGCGAACGCCGTTGCAGAAC
>NZ_DBFEGU010000257.1:0-5548 GCF_048329335.1 Eggerthella sp.
GTTTCAGGCGCTGCGCCTCGCCGCCCGACAGCGCCGGCGTGGCCTCGCCCAGCGTGAGGTAGCCCAAGCCCAGCCTGTGCAGCGTGTCCAGGCGGGCGCGCGCCTTCTTCAAGCCGGACGCGGGCGTGCGCGCCTCGTCCACGGTCATGGCCATGAACTGGGGCAGCGTGCAGCCGGGATCCTCGCAGCCCTCAGCGGCGCGGTGGATGCGGGAGGCCTCCGGGGCGTAGCGCGAGCCTCCGCACACGGGGCAGGTGATGTCCACGTCGGGCAGGAACTGCACGTCCAGGCTGATGGAGCCCGTGCCGTCGCATTCGGGGCAGCGCAGCTTCCCCGTGTTGTAGGAGAAGTCGCCCGCTTTCAGCCCGGCCGCCTTGGCTTCGGGCGTGCGCGCGAAGGCGCGGCGCAGCTCGTCGTGCACCCCGGCGTAGGTGGCCACGGTGGAGCGCACGTTCGAGCCGATGGGCGTGGCGTCGATGAGGTTCGCCCGCTCGATGCCCGCGGCTTCGATGCGCTTGACGTGGGCGGGAAGCTTCGCGCCGCTCGCGTTCGCGACGAGCGAGGGGATGAGGCTTTCCAGCACGAGCGTCGTCTTGCCCGAGCCGGACACGCCGGTGACGGCGGTCAAGCGACCGCGCGGGACGGCTACCTCGAGCGGCTTCACGGTGTGCAGTGCCTCGGTGGCCAGCTCGATGCTTCCGTGGGCGAACACGTCGGCGGCGGGAATGCGCTCGCGCACGCGCACGGTTTCCGCGCCGGAGAGAAAACCGCCTATCAACGAGGCGGGGTTCGCCTCCACCTCGGTCAGCGTCCCTTGCGCGACGATCCTTCCGCCGTCCGCGCCCGCGCCCGGCCCCATCTCCACGAGCCAGTCGGCGGCGGCCAGGATGCGCGTGTCGTGGTCCACCATGACCACCGAGTTGCCGTCGGCGAGCAAATCGCGCATCACCTCGACGAGCCCGTCGATGTTGGAGGGGTGCAGGCCGATGGACGGCTCGTCCAGCACGTACAGCACGCCGGTGGTTCGGTTGCGCACGGCGCGGGCCAGCTGCACGCGCTGGCGCTCTCCGGTGGACAGCGTGGAGCCCGCGCGATCGAGCGCGAGATAGCCCAGCCCCAAATCGACGAGGCGGCGCGCCGTGTGCTGGAACGACTCGACGATGTTGTGCGCCATCGGGCGCATCTCGGGCGTGAGGCCTTCGGGCACGGCGTCCGTCCAGGCGACCAGCTCGTCGAGGGTCTTCGCGGACGCCTCGGCCAGGTCGATGCCCGCAACCTGCGGGAGGCGCGCCTCCGGGGAGAGGCGCGTGCCGTCGCACTCGGGGCAGACGCCCTGCTTGAGGAAGCGCGCCACGCGCCCCAGACCCTTCTCGTCCTTCACCTTCGCCAACGCGTTCTCCACGGTGTAGACGGCGTTGTAGTAGGTGAAGTCCAGCTCGGCGAAGGTGTCGGTCTTCTTCGCCTTGTACAGGATGTGCTTCTTCTCGGCTGGGCCGGAAAACACGATGTCGCGCTCGGCGGGCGTCAGCTGGTTGAAGGGCACGTCGGTGCGCACGCCCATCTCGCGCGCGACCTGCTTCATGAGGTCCCACATGAGCGTGCTCCAGGGCGCGACGGCGCCTTCGTCGATGGCGAGCCCCTCGTCGGGCACCAGCGAGTCCAGGTCCACGGTGCGCACGATGCCCGTGCCGTCGCACTCGGGGCAGGCGCCGCCGCTGTTGAAGGCCAGGTCCTCCGCGCCGGGGCCGAAGAACTCCACGCCGCAGACGGGGCACGTGATGGGGCGCTCGGCGGCGACGTTCAGCGTGGGCGGCACGCGGTGGCCGTTCGGGCACACGTGGCTGCCGGCGCGCGAGAACAGCAGGCGCAGGCTGTTCAGCAGCTCGGTGGACGTGCCGAAGGTGCTGCGCACGCCGGGCACGCTGGGCCGCTGGTGCAGGGCGAGCGCGGCGGGCACGTGCAGCACCTCGTCCACGGAGGCGCGGCCCGCCTGCGTCAGGCGGCGGCGCGTGTAGGTGGAGAGCGCTTCCAGGTAGCGCCGCGACCCCTCGGCGTACAGCACGCCCAGGGCGAGCGACGACTTGCCCGACCCCGACACGCCCGCGATGCCGACGAGCCGGTTCAGCGGGATGCTGGCGTCGATGTTCTTCAGGTTGTGCACGCGCGCTCCGCGCACCTCGATGCGGTCGGGGCCGTGCAGGTCGCGGCCTGCGTCGGCCGCCGTCGCGCTCTGTTGATCCATGGTGCGCCTCTTGGGGTTCGTCGGGTGTCGTCGCCGTTTTCGGCTCTGCGTTTCGTCGAAGCGTATGGTAGCACGAGCGCGGTCGGCTCGCGTGCCGCGGATGCGGAGGAGCGCATCGGTTGGCGACGGTTCGCAGCCGAAACATTTAGCCCCTGTTGACCATCGGCCCTCGGAAACGTGCCGGAAAAATGAACTTTCGGTTCAAGTATAGTAAAGAGTTCAAGAACCTGCTTTAATGAGTTCAATTTATCCGGAGCGAAATTGAACTTACGGAGCGATGATGACCGAGAAGCAGGAAACGTTCGCCGAGCGTCTGGCCCGCGCGATGGCAGCCAAAGGCTACAAGCAGGCCGATCTCATCCGCATCGCGGGAGATCGCGGCATGAAGCTTGGGAAAAGCCAGGTCAGCCAATATGCGAACGGCAAAACGGTGCCCCGCAGGCCCGTGGGGGAGGTGCTGGCCGACGTGCTGGGCGTGCCCGCCGCATGGCTGATGGAGGGCGCGGGGGAAATTGAACCTGAAACCGTGTCCCGCGGCACCGCGGACGGCGTGAGCAGGCCGGCAAGCGCATCGCAGGGCGCAGGGGGAGCGGCCCCCGCAGCCGGGGCGCACGCGGACGCCTCCGCGACGCCGATCATCGACCGTACCGAACCGAGGAGCGATACCATGCGCGAGATCAAGAAGTCGACCAAGCTGGACAACGTACTGTACGACGTGCGCGGGCCGGTGGTGGAGGAAGCCGAGCGCATGGAGGAGGCCGGCGCGCGCATCCTGAAGCTCAACATCGGCAACCCGGCGCCGTTCGACTTCCGCGCGCCTGAGGAGATGGTGTTCGACATGAGCCGCCAGCTGGCCGAATGCGAGGGCTACTCGTCGGCGAAGGGCCTGTTCTCGGCGCGCAAGGCCATCATGCAGTACGCGCAGCTCAAGCACATTCAGGGCGTGGACATCGATGACGTGTACACCGGCAACGGCGTGAGCGAGCTCATCAATCTCAGCATGCTGGCGCTGCTGGACAACGGCGACGAGGTGCTGGTTCCTTCGCCCGACTACCCGCTGTGGACGGCGTGCGTCACGCTTGCCGGCGGCACGCCGCTGCATTACGTGTGCGACGAGCAGGCGGAATGGTATCCCGATATGGACGACATCCGCAAGAAGATCACGAGCCGCACGAAGGCCCTCGTCATCATCAACCCGAACAACCCCACCGGCTCGCTCTACCCGCGCGAGGTGCTGCAGGAGCTCGTCGACATCGCGCGCGAGCACGACCTCATCATCTTCTCGGACGAGATCTACGACCGCATCGTCATGGACGGTTTGGAGCATATCTCCATCGCCTCGATGGCACCCGACGTGTTCTGCGTCACGTTCAGCGGCCTGTCGAAGTCGCACATGGTGGCGGGGTACCGCATCGGCTGGATGGTGCTTTCGGGAGACAAGGCGCGGGCGCGCGACTACATCCTGGGCGTCAACATGCTGTGCAACATGCGCATGTGCTCGAACGTCCCCGCGCAGTCCATCGTGCAGACGGCTCTCGGCGGACACCAGAGCGTGCAGAGCTACATCGTGCCGGGCGGGCGCGTGTACGAGCAGCGCGAGTACGTGTACAACGCGCTGAACGACATCCCCGGCGTGACCGCGGTGAAGCCCAAGGCGGGCTTTTACATCTTCCCGAAGCTCGACGTGAAGAAGTTCAACATCACGGACGACGAGAAGTTCGCGCTCGACCTGCTGCACGAGAAGCGCCTGCTCGTGGTGCACGGCGGCGGCTTCAACTGGAAGAAGCCCGACCACTTCCGCGTGGTGTACCTGCCGCGCATCGAGGTGCTGGGCGACGCCATGCGCGACCTGGGCGACTTCTTGAGCCGCTACCGGCAAGCGTGAGGGCGCGCGCCTACGCCTTGCCTTTCACCATGGACAGCGAGATCTTGCCGCGATCCTTGTCGATGCCCGTCACCCACACCGTGACCGTGTCGCCCACGGCCACGACTTCGCTCGGATGGCGCACGAAGCGGTCGGCCATCTTGGAGACATGCACGAGGCCGTCCTGCTTCACGCCGACGTCCACGAACGCGCCGAAGTCGACGACGTTGCGCACCGTGCCGGTAAGCTCCATTCCCACGGTCAGGTCGTCGAAGTCGCGCACGCCCTCGCTGAACACGACCTCCGGCGCATCGTCGCGGGGGTCGCGGCCCGGCTTTTCCAGCTCGGAGACGATGTCGCGCAGCGTGGGTGCGCCAACGCCCAGCTCGGCCGCCAGCGCGTCCACGTCGCCGAGGCGGCTCGCGAAGTCGGGGACGCCGCCGTCGGCGAGCGCTTCGGGCTTCACCTTCGCGCGCTTGAGCAGTTCGTTTGCGACGGCGTAGCTTTCGGGGTGCACGCTCGTGGCGTCCAACGGGTTCTTGCCGTCCGAGATGCGCAGAAAGCCCGCGCAGTTCTGGAAGGCCTTCGCGCCCAGCTTCGGCACCTTCTTCAGCTGACCCCGGTCGGTGAACGCGCCGTGTTCCTCGCGGTAGGCGACGATGTTCTTGGCCACTGCGGCGCTGATACCCGACACGTAGCCCAGCAGGCTCGCGCTGGCGGTGTTGAGGTCCACGCCCACGCGGTTCACCACGTTCTCCACCACGCCCGTCAGCGCGCGCTCGAGCGCCGCCTGGTTGAGGTCGTGCTGGTACTGGCCCACGCCGATGGCCTGGGGCGGGATCTTCACGAGCTCGGCCAGCGGATCCTGGAGGCGGCGCCCCAGGCTCATGGCGCCGCGCGTGGTGACGTCGAGGTCGGGATACTCCTCGCTTGCCAGCTTGGAGGCCGAGTACACCGAGGCGCCGGCCTCGTTCACGATGGTGTAGCGCACGGGCGCCTTCGACCGGGCGATGTAGTCGGCCACCACCTCCTCGGTTTCGCGGCTGCCCGTCCCGTTGCCGATGACGATGACGTTGATGCGGTGCTTCTCGACGTAGGCGGCCAGCTGGGCCTGCGTTTCCTTTACCTGGGAGCGCGGCGGGGTGGGGTAGACCGTGGTGTGGTCGAGCAGCTTGCCGTACTCGTCCAGCACGGCCACCTTGCAGCCCGTGCGGTAGCCGGGGTCGAGCGCGATGATGCGCGCCCCACGCACGGGACGCTGCTGCAGGAGGTTCTCGGTGTTCTTGGCGAACACGCGGATGGCATCGGTCTCGGCGCGCTCGGTGAGCTCGGCGCGCAGGTCGCGCTCCACCGACGGCGCGATCAGGCGCTTGTAGCCGTCCGCGATTGCGGCTTTCAAAGGGGCTGCGAAGGGACCGTCGCCGCGCAGGATGCGGCGTTCC
>NZ_DBFEGU010000258.1:0-2192 GCF_048329335.1 Eggerthella sp.
CGGCCGACGAGCTGGCCGCCCTCATCGACGAGGTCTACGGCGCGCGCCTGGCCCAAGGCAGCGTGACCATCTACGCGAACGACGAAGCGGAGGCGCGCATCGCCGACGAGACGGCCGCCGCGCAGGACGCGGCGCTTGCCGAGCAGCTGGCGTTGGAGGAGGCGCGCGCCAACAAGCTTGCTTGGACGGCCGACGCGGCCTCGCTCGAGGCGCGCGTTCCTTCCGATGAGCTGGCCGCCGAGGCGCTCGCCGTGGGTCGCGAGGACGGCGGCATCCTGGCGCGTCTCGCTGCGTTGGCGACGGGCCGCGAGCTGAAGCCTCGCGCCGCGTATGCGGAGACGGCGGTGGAGTCGCTGGCTTCCGACATCGACGCGGCCATCGGCGACCCGCGCGTCGACTACGGGATCGTCGTGGAGGACGGCACGGCTTCGGTCACCGAAGGCCATGACGGCTTCATGGTGAATCGCGACGAGCTCAGGCGGACGCTCGACGAGCTGCTGCTCGGTCAGGAGGACGGTAGCAGGTCGTTCGTCGCCCGAGCCGAGCATGCGCCTTTGCGCATCGACGAGTCCGCCGCGCAGGATGCATGCGACGCTGTGAACGCGGCCATTGCCGACGGGGCGCGGTTCACGTACGAAGGCGCCGCTTGGAGCGCGTCGGCTTCGGACGTCGGCAGCTGGGTGTCCACGCGCATCGACGGGTCGTCTCTCGCGGCGTTCGTCGACGCCGCCAAGGCGAAGCCTGCGCTGCTGGCGCATGTCGCCGAGGTGGGCAAAGGGGATCCCGTGCACGTGTCGTTCGAGGTCGCAGACGACGATGTGATCGTCCGCACCGATGGCGAGGGCGCCATTCCGCTAGTCGCGGAAGCTACGGGGCTGTTGGATGCCGCGCTGTTCGGCGATGACGGCAAAGCGCGTACCGGCGTGGGAGCGGGCGCGCCGGTCGAAGTGGCCATCGGCTCCGGTCCCGCACCTGAGGCGATGCCGTTCGACGAGGCGATGGATCTCGGGGTGATCGGCGCCATCGCCTCCTACACCACCGAGTACGCCACAGGCCCCGGCACCGAGGCGCGCAACCACAACATCGCGCTCGTGTCCCAGTACCTCAGCGACTCCGTGGCGAAGCCCGGCGACAGCTGGTCGTTCAACGGGACGGCGGGGGATTGCAGCACCGAGGAGCGCGGCTTCAAGGGCGCGGGCGCCATCGTGGACGGCGAGTACGACGACGCCATCGGCGGGGGCATCTGCCAGGTGGCCACCACCGTGTTCAACGCCGTGTACGATGCAGGATTCCCCGTGCTCACGAGGCACAACCACTCGCTTTACATCGCCAGCTACCCCACGGGGCGCGATGCGGCGGTCAGCTGGCCCGATCTTGACTTCGTATGGCAAAACGATTCCGCTAGCGATGTTTTGGTGCGTCTTTCTTGTGTGGACGGGTCCGTAACGGCTACACTATACGGAGTCGACCCCGGATACAAGGTGTCCACGACGACGGGCGACTGGGGCGAAGGCCGGAAGTACGAGACGAGGACGACGATCGACGATACGCTCGCGCCGAACGCGAGCTACGTCAAGACGCGCGGAACCGATGGGCGCACCATCACCATTATCCGTACGGTCAAGGACGAATCCGGCGAGGTTCTGCACGAAGATCCGTTCAGCTCCGTGTACGATCCGGTAACGGAGGTCGTCGTCGAGGGTCCCAAAGTCGCGGGCGACGGAAAAAGCGAGGCTGCGACGGAGGGTTCTTCATCCAACGTCACGAGCAATTGAGAGGTGAGCATCCAAGGTGTACTATCAGCCAGACATCGAGACCATGCCCGTAGAGCAGCTGCGCGACCTGCAGCTGGAGCGCATGAAGAAGACCGTGCAGCACTCCTATGACAACGTGGCGTTCTACCAGCGATCGTTCAAGGAGGCCGGCGTCGAGCCGGGCGACCTCAAGACCCTCGAGGACCTGCCGAAGTTCCCGTTCGTCGTGAAACAGGACATGCGCGACGCCTACCCGTTCGGGCTGTTCGCCGTGCCGCAGAAGGACGTGGCGCGCATCCACGCGTCGTCGGGCACGACGGGCCAGGCCACCGTGGTGGGGCATACCGCGAACGACCTCAAGAACTGGGGCGACTGCTTCGCGCGCGGCATCCATATGGTGAACGGCAACGAGGACTCCACCATCCAGGTGTCTTACGG
>NZ_DBFEGU010000259.1:0-2868 GCF_048329335.1 Eggerthella sp.
TGGCCGAAAAAGCCGCCGTCGAACGCGGCTACTTCGCCGATGCGACCGATGCCGCCCGGTCGACGGCGTCCGCGAACGTTTTCGGACGCTCGTAGTGGATGTCGTGGCCCGATTCGACGACGACGGTTTCGCAGACAGCCACGAGCTGCTGCACGCGTGCGGCGTCCTCGTCGGAGTTGGCGGCGAGCAACGTACCATCCTCGCCGTAGTTCGTCTTCGCTTTCAGGTACACGGCAGGACAGGTTATACAGCGCAGAAGGTCGGCCTGGTCGATGCCGTCGAACCACGTGCCGTCGTAGAACGTCTCGCTGAACCGCACGTCGAAGTCGTCGTAGAAGTACAGGCCACGCACCCAGTCGTGCGGCACCCAGGCCAGCGTGAGATGCGCGTCGGGGTTCGCTGATCGCTCCTGCGCCGTCCACTCCGCGATTTTAGGCTGCAGTCCTCCGAACAGGCTGAACAGGTAGCTGTGCTGCGCGTAGTACACGGTCGGGTCGGCAACGTCGCCCTGCCGGAGGAACGCGTGCGTCACCATGAAGCCGTCTTTCCATGCGAAGCAGCCCGGTTCCTGCTGCATCTCGACCGGCGTGACGCGGAAGAAGGGCGGATCCTCCAACACGCATGCCGTCACCTGCTCAGCATCGTTGGCGGCCAGCCACGCGGCGATGATGCCGCCCGACGAATGGCCCGACACGAGGTAGCAAGCGCCGATCTTTTGCGCAGCGAAGGACTTGAACGCGCGCCCGATGGCCTCGCACGAGTAAAGCGCCGGATCGTGGCTCGATTCGCCGTGGCCGAAACAATCGACGGCGAACACGTGGTAGCGCTGCGCGAGATCGGGCAGCACGCGGGCGTAGTCCTCCCACTGCATGCCCTGGCCGTGCACGAGCACGAGCGCCGGCCCGTTGTCGGGACCTTCGGCGTAGTTGACGACGGCCTCGATCATCGAGCCGGTTGCCTCGCCCGCAAGCGAAACTTCCACGCGAGCCCGCTTCTCAACGAAGCCAGCAGCGACCGCTTTCGCCAGGTCGCGCTCCTCGCCATGACGGCTGTTGCCCACGTACCATGCCAACGCAGCAGCGATGCACACTGCCAGCGCCGCGATGATGACGGCTGCGGTCATGCCGACCCTCCTCTTCCCGGTTGCGCCCATGCTTCCTCCTTGCGCTCGACGCCCACGTCGCCCAGCGCGGCGGGGCTATCGGTCGACCATGCTGCGGAGCATCGACACGCGGTCCATGAACTCGTCGGCTTTCAGGATGGCCAAGCCCTGCTCCTCGTCGCCCAGCACCAACAGGGCATCGCCGGCCTCGATGCCGAACAGCTCGCGCGCCTGCTTGGGGATGACGATCTGCCAGCGCTCTCCCACCGTGACGGTGCCGAACAGATGCTTGCCGCGCGGCGGCATGGGCAGCATCGTACCGTGCGGGTCGTAGCCTACGAGCGCGTCCAGCGACACGTCGAGCGCCTCGGCCAGCGCGCCGGCATTGGCCAAGTCGGGCGTCGAATCGCCCGTCTCCCACTTCGTCACCGTCTGGCGCGACACGCCCAAACGCTCGGCTAGCTGCTCCTGGGTAAGCCCGACCATCTTGCGCCTGCTCTGAATGTTCGAACCGATCATGTTTTTCATACTCCTCGCCGCTTATGGTAATCCGCCCACCGGCCACGATCCACCAACCCATGATGACAGATTCCGCGAATCTCGTCGCGTTTCGGCTGCATCGGCAAACGAAAGCCCGGCTCTCCCTCCTGAACTCGACCGGCAAATCCTGGATTTTCGCCGCCTCCGCTTCGGCGACAAGCAGTTGCGCTCAAGGCATCCGATCAGAACAAATGTTTCACGTGAAACATTCAGGCGTGAAAAAGGCCGCCGCATCGCGATGGATGCGGCGGCCGGGTTCGCGGGTTCGCGGGTTCGCGGGTTCGCGCTTCATGCGCTTGCGCGAGGTGGGTCCGGACCGAAAAGGCTACAGCAGCTCCTCCACGGCGGGCGCCACGACGTCGGGGATGGACGCGGTGGGCTCGAAGCGGCGCACGACGTTGCCCTCGCGGTCGATGAGGAACTTCGTGAAGTTCCACTTGATGTCGGGCTTGCCCGCATAGTCGGGATCGTCCTTCGCCAGCAGGTCTTCCAGAACCGGCGTCAACTCGTGGCCCTCGTCGAAGCCCTCGAAGCCCTTCTGCTGCTGCAGGTAGGCGAACAACGGATCGGCGCCTTCGCCGTTGACCTCGATCTTCGCGAACTGCGGGAACGTCACGCCGAAACGGGACGTGCAGAAGCGCGCGATCTCCTCGTTCGTACCGGGAGCCTGATGGCCGAATTGGTCGCACGGGAAGTCGAGGATGTCCAGACCACGCTCGTGCAAGGTGGTGTACAGCGCCTCGAGCTGGGCGTACGTAGGCGTGAAACCGCACTCCGTGGCGGTGTTCACCACCAGCAGCACGCGGCCTCGGTAGTCGGCGAGCGACACGTCGTTGCCCTGCTGGTCCTTCACGGTGAAGTCGTAGATGCTGGAAGCCATGGATCCTTCTTTCGATGAGGGGTTGTCCGTCGTCTGTGATCGAACCTATGATACCGCTAAATGATACTTTGTTGATAACATTTTACGGAACGGTCATACTTCGGCCACTTGCGGCGAGCCGCAGCGTCGTCGGAGCAGCCTCACTTCCAGCTGATCGCCGCCGCCTCCTTCGGGGCGGTGCGCCGATAGCGCACGGCCGGATACCCCAGCACGAGCGCGGTGACCACCTTCTGCTTCCGGCCGAGCCCCAGCTCGCGACGAAGCCCGCGCGACAGGCGCGCGGCCATCGTGAAGAAACCGCTGTACAGCACGCCCAAACCGTGCGCCTGCGCCATGAGCTCCATAT
>NZ_DBFEGU010000260.1:0-1990 GCF_048329335.1 Eggerthella sp.
GCATCGCCGGCGACCCGCTCGACGCCGTGGCCGACGCGCTGGCCGACCTGCTTACCGAGGCTCCCACGCGCTTCGAGCTCGAACGCCTCGCCGCCGCCTCGCCCGTCCTCACGGCAAACACGCCGGGCATCCCGGTGTTTCCCGCCGGGATAGCGCCGGCGGCCAACTCCTACACGCTCGCCGGGTGCTGCCGCTCCGCGCTCGTGCGCGGGCTGTCGCCCAACACGGCCGACCCCTGCCTCGTGGCGCGCCTCGCCGCCGAGGCGCGCGAGCGCTCCCTGTCGCTCACCGATCCCGAGACGCAGGCGCGCGGCGCCAAGAGGGCCGCGGGATCGACCGCGCAGGGAGAGGCCGCCGGGCGCGGGCCGGCGCTCTAGGGGCGGCCCTTCCCGTTCGGGAACATGCGTTCACACGGCGGGTCCGCGTCCCTATCATCAGGGCAATACCCGCATCGCCGGCGCCTTCTGCGCGCCGGACCGCCTAAGGAGTTTCGCCATGGAACACATCGTCCTCGAATATGATGAGAGCACGCGCACCGCGCTCGTCGTCGCCACGTCGGGCGGCCGCGAGCCCGTCCTGAGCGGGCACGCATCGCCCTACATCGTCGCCGACGGATACGATTTCGAGTCCCGTTCCTGGGGCGCCGGGCACTACTTCACCGATATCGCCGAGGCGAAGATCGACTACGAGCGTTCGTGCCGCCATCCATACCCGATCGCGGAGGGCAAGCTGCGCGATGACGAGTTCTGCACGATCCGATGGTGCCGCGAGGATGTCGCGGCGGCGCTCTCGGAATACCTCGCCTACCCCATCCCCGCCACGGAGAAGAACATCGATACCGCAATCGGGCAGCTCATGTTTCGCGACGGCCTCCAGGACCGCTTGACCGAGGACGGCTGGGATACCATCAGCGCCATCATCGACGAAGACGAGCTCGACTTCGGAATCTCGACCGCGCAGGGCGTCGACTTCTACAAGGAGGCCTTCGATCTCTCAACGTGCACAGATGCCGCGATCTGGCCGAGCGGCGATGGAAACGCCGCGTTCGTCATGGCATATCCCGCCGACAGCGATGACGGCGACCTTGCCGTGTACAAAATTGGCGGCGGCCTCATCGGGGACGACGAGATTACCGTCGAAGACATCGAGGGCCTGGGCGGCACGCGCGAACTGTGCGTGTACAAGCACGGCTTCGACGGCATCGAGGCCATCCGCGATTTCGCCAACCGCACGGCGGTCTGCAAATTCGACGAGCGCGTTGTCGTCCGCGACCCCATCGGCGCGATGCCCGACCTCGGGCCGACCCTGCGCAATACCGCCGTGCTCGACGAATGGGATGCGCGACTTGCCATGCAGCAGCCCCGCGACCCGCAGGGCATCGCCGCCGCGGCGCTCACGGCAGCCGAGGGCGGCACCAAGGCCGTCGCCGAGCACGGCGGCAACAAGCACTGACGTTCTTTCCGGCGCGGCGGGCGTTGCCTGCCGCGCCGCCTATCCATTTTGGAGGTTTCGCCATGAATCAGAATATGGCCGCGGCCAAAGACAGTAGCAAGCTGGTCGCCCTGCGCAGGCTTTCCGATGCAGAGCTGGCTTCTGAAATCGAGAAGGACGGCGACGCGATGACCGAGCTCGTCGATGCCCACATGAGTCATGTTCACGGTCTCGGCGGGACCGAGGCCGACAGCGCCGCATATTACGCGGCCCGGAAACGGCATGCGGACCTCCAGTTCGAATCCGGACGCAGGCTGCACGCGTCGCTCAATCGCGGGAAAAGGGAAAGCGGACAGAGTCCGCAGGCCATGGCGGAAGCCGCGACGAAGGCCGCCATCGGAAGCGACGGCGGCACCGGCGAGCATAACGGTATCAAACACTGACGTCTAAGGAGTCTCTCTATGAATGAGAACATCGATTTCATCGTCCTCGAGCATGACGACGGCGCCGGGTGCGCGCTCATCGCCGCCACCGTCGAGGGGGCCGTGCCGGCCATCGA
>NZ_DBFEGU010000261.1:0-2954 GCF_048329335.1 Eggerthella sp.
TCCTTGCGCTTCGCCTTCACCGTCTCGCGCGCCAGCACGCGCCCGCCGATGGCTGCCTGGATGGGCACCTCGAACATCTGGCGCGGAATGATCTCCTTGAGTTTCTCCGTCAGCACGCGTCCGCGATCGTACGCCTTGTCCTTGTGCACGATGAACGACAGCGCGTCGATGGGCTTGCCCGAAAGCAGTATGTCCAGCTTCACCAGCTTCGAGGGCTTGTAGTCGTCGAAGTCGTAGTCGAGCGAGGCGTAGCCCTTCGTGTTCGACTTAAGCTTATCGAAATAGTCCATGATAAGCTCCGACAACGGGATCTCCCACAGCATCTCCACCGTCGTGGGAGACAGATAGTTCATGGTGACGAAGGTGCCGCGCCGTGCCGTGGTCAGCTCCATGACCGCGCCCACGTAGTCGGGCGGAATGAGGATCTTCGCCTTGAGATAGGGTTCCTCGATGCGCTCGATCTCGCCGGGGTCGGGCATCTCCTGGGGCGAGTGCAGCGAGATCATCTCGCCGCCCTGGCGGTACACGTGGTACTCCACGCTGGGCGCCGTTGCCAGAAGGTCGAGGCCGAACTCGCGCTCGAGGCGTTCCTTGATGACTTCCATGTGCAGCAGGCCCAAGAAGCCCACGCGGAAGCCGAAGCCCAGCGCGTGCGACTTCTCCGGCTCCCAGGCCAGCGCCGGGTCGTTGAGCGACAGCTTCTCCAGCGCCTCCTTCAGAGGCTCGTACTGGTCGCCGTCGAGGGGGAACAGGCCCGTGTACACCATGGGCTTGGCGTCGCGGTATCCCGGCAGCGGCTCATCCACGCCGCCGCGCACGGCGGTGATGGTATCGCCCACCTTCACCTGGCGCACGTCCTTCAGGCCGGTGACCAGGTAGCCCACCTCGCCCACCGACAGCTCCGGTAGCGGCGTCTCGGCCGGGCGGCGCGCTCCCACCTCTTCCACCAGCACCTCGGTGCCGGTGGCCATCATGAGCACCCTGTCGCCCTTCTTCACGGCGCCGTCCACCACGCGCACGAGCGCCACCACGCCGCGGTACGGATCGAAGTACGAATCGAAGATGAGCGCGCGCAAGGGGGCGTCGGCGTCCCCGACGGGCGCGGGAATGTTGTACACCACGGCCTCCAGCAGATCGTGCACGCCCTCGCCCGTTTTGCCGGACGCGAGCACCGCATCGTCGGCGGGGATGGCCAGGCCCTCCTCGATCTCCTCGCGCACGCGGTCGGGCTCGGCCGCGGGAAGGTCTATCTTGTTGATGAGCGGGATGATGTCGAGGTTCGCGTTCATGGCCATCATGGCGTTGGCCACGGTCTGCGCCTCCACGCCCTGGGTGGCGTCCACCACGAGCACGGCGCCCTCGCACGCGGCGAGGCTTCGGCTCACCTCGTAGGTGAAGTCGACGTGGCCGGGCGTATCGATGAGGTTGAACTGGTAGGTCTGGCCGTCGTCGGCCGTGTAGTCCACGCGCACGGCCTGGCTTTTGATGGTGATGCCGCGCTCGCGCTCGATGTCCATGCTGTCGAGCAGCTGGGCCTGCATGTCGCGGCTGGCCACCGTGCCCGTGAGCTCGAGGACGCGGTCGGACAGCGTCGACTTGCCATGGTCGATGTGCGCGATGATGGAGAAGTTGCGGATGAAGTTCGGATCGGTGGTCATAGCCTGTCTTTCAAATGACGCGCGCTCGCACGCATGCGGGCGCTTCGGGAAAACGGAGCCTATTCTACCCTATTCGCGCGCTGCGGACAGGGTTCGCGCGCTACAGTTCCACGACAGCGGTCGCATCGCTCGCGGAATCGACGCGCACGAGCTTGGCGCGAGCCTTGTCGCCCTCGTCCAGGCACAGCGCCCAGAGGCCGTCCTCCAGCTCCACGACCGCCTCTCCCCCGTCCAAGGCGACGGACGAATCGATCACAGGCACGAAACCCGAGCCGTCCTCGGCAGTGAACACGGGTCGCGCGACGACGGCAACCGCGGCTCCCGATGTCTTGACCTGCACCCGCGACCCGCTCTCAACGGTTTCCGAGGGCACCGTCGCTCCTTCGTAGACGGGCTTCTCGTCGGAATGGCATGAGGAGCAGGCGACGTTCCGGTCGATCACCTGATGCTGGGACGCGCCGGAGCATCCTGCGAGGGTCACAGCGCCCATGAGGGGCAGCGCGGCGGCGGCCAGTACGCGGACGGGCAAGCGAAAGTCGCAACGGTGCATGGAAGGCTCCTTTTCCCAGGTTGATGGAGAAACGTGCGCGATTTTGCATTTGTGCGTGAAAAAGCGCTCAACGTTTGCTATTCTATCGCATTGTGTATCCGGCAAATACGTTCGCGCGATGGTTTCATCGCCGATCTGCAGACGTGGCTGCGCTTCAAGATTCGTACGTGCCGGTGACCGATTGGTCCGCGAAACAGAGAAATCCCGCCTGTTTCACCATGCATCGAGGCTGCCCGCCTGCGCGGGCGCGCCATGGTTCCCCCGAAGGGGATCGCATGCGAGGCTGTCGTCACCGTGCAGTTGCGACTCTCGAGATCGCCAAACGCTCCGCATCGCCGGAAACGCACGGTATCAGACAGGTTTTGCAAATTGGAGGAACATCACCCATGGCGAACATCAAAAGCCAGAAGAAGCGCATCATCACCAACGAGAAGTCCCGCATGCGCAACCGCGCGGTCAAAAGCGAGCTCAAGACCGCGACCCGTCGCATGAAGGACGCCGTCGCCGCCGGCAACGGCGCCGAGGCCTACGCCGCCGCGTGCGCCGCGTGCCGCCTGATGGACAAGGCCGCCTCGAAGGGCGTCATCCACAAGAACCAGGCTGCGAACCGCAAGAGCGGCATCATGGCCCTGGCCAACACGGTTGCCACCGACGCCGATCGCGCCGCCTACGTGAAGCCGGCCAAGAAGGAGCAGAAGACCGGCTCCAAGAAGGCCGAGCGCAAGGCCGCCCGTCTCGCCGAGATG
>NZ_DBFEGU010000262.1:0-5497 GCF_048329335.1 Eggerthella sp.
GCCTTGCGCTGCGCGCAGAGCCTCCTCGGCTGCCGCCGCACGCTCCTCCGCGCTCGCCCGCTCGCTCTCCGCGGCGCGCAGCTGCGCGCGCAGCTCCTCCAGGCGGCGAGCGCGCGCGAGCACGCCTTCCTCGTCGTCAACCGCCGCGGCGCCCAAGGTCACCTTGCCGTTCGGCCACACGACGCATCCGCCGCGCGTCACGAAACGCACGCCTTCCGCCCCGCGCGCATGCGCGGCGAACGCCGCGTCGACGTCGTCGCATACCGCCACGTCTCCCAGCAGCGCTTCCACCGCCGCGGCGTCCTCGTCCGCGTACGCCAGCTCGTCGACGAGCGCGCGCCCGAGGCCGGCAGCGGCCGCCTCGCGCGCAGGGCACGCGCGGCGCGCCTCGCCCGCGCGCGGCACGAGCACCACCTCGCCCTGCTCGTCGCGCGCCGCCAGCGCCGCCGCCACGGCGTTCGCCCGCGCGGCGTCGTCCACCAACAGCGCCGACACGTCCGCCCGCAGCAGCCGCTCCACGAGCGCCTCGAAGCCCGCCGAGGCGCGCACGACGTGCGCGATGGGAGCGAGGTTCACGTCCAGGTCGACGGCATGATCCATAAGCCAAGCGCGCGCCGGGCCCACGGCTGCGCTCGCGCGCTCGACCTCTTCGAGCCCCTTGATCTCGGATGCCAGAAGCGATGCCGCGTCGCGCGCCTCGTCCAGCGCGCCGCGCGCCGTCTCGCGCGCGCCCAACGCCTCGCCCACGCGGGCGCGCGCGGCGCCCTCGGCCTCGACGAGCGCCTCGAGCGCCTGCCCGGCCTGCGTCGCGCCCTCCGCGAGCGACACGGCCCCCCCCTTCGCGCGCTCCAGCTGCAGCTCCAGCTCCTTGCCATGACCCTCGATCAGCTTCACATGCGCAAGGCCGCTGGTCAGCGCCTCCTGCGTTTCGGCCAGCTCGCGGCGCGCCTGCTCCTGCGCACGCTCGCCGTCGCGCTTCGCGCGCTCCAGCTCCTCGGCCTCGCGCTCGAGCAAGCGGCGCTTCTGCGCGTTTTCGGACTGCTCGTAGGCCAGGCGCGCCACGTTCGCATCGGCCTGCTCGCGGTCGCGCTGCACCTCGGCCAGCTGCTCGACGGCCTGCGCGCGATCGGCTTCGGCCTGCGCGCGCTTCGCAGCATTGGCCTCAAGCGTCACGCGCAGCTCGGCCTCGTAGCTCTGGGCGGCACGGCGCTTCTCGTGCAGCAGCAGCGTCGCACCGTCGAAACGCTCGACGGCCGAAGAGGCGCGGCGGTGCCGGCGGGCCAGCTCTCCCGCGTCCACGCTCTCGCGGCGGATCTTCTCCTGCAGCTCCTCGGCCGCGGCCTCGGCCTGGGCGATGGCGGCGCGCTTCTCCTCCAACTCCGCTTCCAGCGCCCGCTCGCGCGCGAGCGCGTCGTCCCACCCGCGGCGCAGCGTGCGAAGGTCGTCCACTGCGAGGGACAGGCTCAGATCCGCCAGCTCGTCGGCCAGCCCCTGGTAGGTGCGGGCGCGCTTCGCCTTGCGCTCCAGCGGCCCCAGCTGACGCTCCACCTCGGCGGCCACGTCCTTCACGCGGGCCAGGTGCGCGTCCATGGCCGCCAGCTTGCGCTCGCTTTTCGCCTTGCGCTGCTTGTGCTTCAACACGCCGGCGGCCTCCTCGATGAGAGCCCGGCGATCCTCCGGCTTCGACTGCAGGATGGAGTCCAAGCTGCCCTGCGAGATGATGGAGTGCGTCCCCGTGCCCAGCCCTGAGTCGTGCAGGATGTCGAGCACGTCCATGCGGCGCGCCACCACGCCGTTGATCAAGTACTCGCTCTCGCCCGAGCGGTACATGCGCCTGGTGACGGCCACCTCGTCGAAGTCCACCGGCAGCGTGCCGTCCGAGTTGTCCAGCACGAGATCCACCTCCGCGATGCCCACGCTCTTGCGCGCAGACGATCCGGCGAAGATGACGTCCTCCATCGCCTGGCCGCGCAGGTGCTTCGCGTTGCGTTCGCCCAGCACCCACAGCACGGCGTCCGAGATGTTCGACTTGCCCGAGCCGTTCGGCCCCACCACGGCGATGATGCCCGGCTCGAGCGCCAGCACGCTGCGATCGGCGAACGATTTGAAACCCTTGAGGACCAGCGATTTCAGATACATGGAACGGCTACCCCTGCTTGCGCTGCTTCGCGCGCTCGCGCTCGGACTTCTTGCGGGCCTTCTCCTCGGCGCGCGCGGCAGCCTTCTCCGCCTTGGCCTGTTTGGCGGCCTCGGCCTTCTCCGCGCGAGCCTCGCCGTCCACTCCCAGGCCGAAGAACTCGCCCAGGCGGGCGAGCGTGCTCTTGGCAGCCTGGCTCTCGGCTTCCTTCTTCGTACGACCCGTGCCGCGGGCAAGCCCCTGGCTGCCGGCGAACACCTGCGCGACGAACGTGCGGTCGTGCGGCGGGCCTTGGGTCTCCACCAGTTTGTACGTGGGCGTGATGCCGTCTTCCTGCAGCTTCTCCTGCAGGGCGCTCTTGGGATTCTCGGGCTCGCGCGCCATGTCGGCCGACATGCGGGGGATCAACGTGGCGCGCACGAAACCCTCCGCAGCCTCGATGCCGCCGTCCAAGAACAACGCGGCCACCACGGCCTCGTACACGTTCTCCAGCGCGGAATGCAGCCCGCGCCGCCCCGTGCCCGTCTCGGAAGAGCCGAACACGATGACGTCGGCGAAGCCCAGTCGCTCGGCGACGTCGGAGAGGCTCGCGCCCGACACGAGCGCAACCTTGATGCGGGTCAGGCCGCCTTCGTCCAGATCATGGAACCGATCGAACGCGATGGTGGCCACGATGGCGCCCAGAATGCTGTCGCCCAGGAACTCGAGGCGTTCATAGGAGTACTTGACCGATTTGCCCTCGGTGGCGGAAGGATGCGTGATAGCCGAAAGCAGCAGCTGCTCGTCCGCGAAACGGTAGCCGAGGATTTCCTGCGCTACCGCCAGTTTTCTCTGCTGTTCATCGGTGAAGGTCATGGCATGCTCGGGCTTTCGTTCAGGCTGCTGACGAGGTGCAGGGGAAGGGCTCCACGATTGATCGGGCATGGCCTACTCGCCCTCCGTCGCTTCGGCGGCGCAGGGCGTTGCCACCGTTTGCGCGATTATATCAGATACGCCGGTTCGCGCGATGCGAGCCGTGGTCAGCACGCCGTTCTTCACCGCCAGCGCGTTGGACGAGCCGTGCCCCACCAGAAGCGCGCCCTTCACGCCCAGAAGAGGGGCGCCGCCGTACGTATCGGGGCTCACCTGCGCCATGAGCTGCTTCAAGCCTCCTTTTATGGCCAGAGCGCCCAGCTTCGTGAGCGGCGTGGACATCATGATGCTCTTGAGCGTCTTGAACAGGGTCTTCGACGTGCCCTCGATGGTCTTCAGGCATACGTTGCCCGTGAAGCCGTCGGTGATGATGACGTCGAAGTTCGCAGGAAGGATATCGGAGCCCTCCGCGTTGCCTGCGAAGTTCGACAGCCGCTCCCTCAGCAGGCCGTGCGCTTCTTGCGCGAACTGCGAGCCCTTCGTGTCCTCCTCGCCGATGTTGAGCAGCGCGGCGCGAGGATGCTCGATGCCGATAACCTTCTCCGCGTAGATCGACGCCATCTGGCCGAACTGTACGAGGTACTCGGGTTTGCAGTCGGCGTTCGCCCCGATGTCGCACATGACGACGGGTCGCACGGGCGACGGGATGACCGTGGCCAGCGCAGGGCGGGCGACGCCCTTGATGCGACCCATCACCAACGTGCCTGCGGCCAGGCAGGCACCGGTTGACCCGGCAGAGAAGAAGCCTTGCGCCGCGCCCTCCTTCACGAGGCGGCAGCCCACGACGATGGACGAGTCCTTCTTCTTGCGCACGGCGTTCGCCGGATGCTCCGCCATGGCGATGACCTCGCTGCATGCCTGCGGCGTGCAGCGCTCGTGGGCGGCGGCGAACGGCTCCACCACGTCGGCAGGCCCGCACAGGACGATCTCGAGGGCAGGGTCGGAGGCAAGCGCCTGGGCGACGCCGTCGAGCACCACGCCGGGAGCATCGTCGCCCCCCATGGCATCGACGGCAACAACGACCTTTTCGTCAGACATATCGAAAACCTCACTCTCGCGTATCGGTCAGCGAGAGGCTTTGAGGTACCTGATATTGCGCCAGCGCAGACGCGGCGCAGCGCCGACCCCTTCGAGGAAGCATGCTTCGATACGCGAAGAGGAAACGCGCAAGGGCAAGATCAGGTGCATCAAAGCCTCGCAGTGTCGAGCGGTTCCACCGTTCGCAGAACGGCGGAATGCAAGAAAAGCCTCCCGGCGCATCGCACGCGAAGCGCGATGTGCGAGGAGGCTTGTCAATGCGCGGCGGCAGAACGCGCGCGCATGAGCGGTACGCTACTCCGTCTCGATAACTTCGCGGTTCTTGTAGAAGCCGCAGTTCGGGCACACGCGATGCGGAAGCTTGACCTCGCCGCACTGCGGGCACACGGAACGCGAGGGCGCCGCGATCTTGTCGTTGGTGCTGCGACGGGCGTGGGTGCGGGCACGGCCCATTTTGCGCTTAGGTACTGCCATGATTCTCTATCTCCTTCTTTAAGCCGAGCGATCACGATCGCTCGTTCTCGCTTAAGTAAACACGCGAAACGGTATAGTACCAAACGAGAACCCGCGCCGCAAGCCCCGATCACCCGCAAAATCCAATCCGCACCCAGGTTTCACAAAACCGCGCCCTGCTCCACCGGGCCGAACTGCATTTCATAATAGTGGGCGTAGGTGCCGCCGAGGGCCAACAGTTGCTCGTGCGTGCCGCGCTCGGCCACGCGCCCGTCCTCCACCACCGCGATGAGGTCGGCGCCGCGTATGGTGGACAGGCGGTGCGCGATGACGAGCGTCGTGCGCCCGGCGGACAGCTCCTCGAGCGACTTCTGGATGGCCCGCTCGCTCTCGTTGTCCAGCGCGCTCGTGGCCTCGTCGAGGATGAGGATGCGCGGGTCCTTCAGGAACACGCGCGCGATGGCGATGCGCTGCTTCTGCCCGCCGGACAGGCGAGCCCCGCGCTCGCCCACGTAGGTGTCGTAGCCGTCGGACAGCCCGCGCACGAATGCGTCGATGTTGGCGCGCTTCGCCGCCTCCACGATCTCGGCCGTCGTGGCGTCGGGGCGCCCGTAGGCGATGTTGTCGCGGATGGTGCCGCCGAACAGGTACACGTCCTGCTGCACGATGCCGATGGCGTCGCGCAGCGACTCCACGGTGACGGCGCGGATATCGATGCCGTCGATCTCCACCGAGCCGCGCTCCGGATCGTAGAAGCGGGGCAAGAGCGAGCACGTGGTGGTCTTGCCGCCTCCCGACGGCCCCACGAGCGCCACCGTCGCGCCCGCCGGGATGGCCAGGTCCAGCCCGCGCAGCACCTCGTGGACGCCGTCGTAGCTGAAATGCACGTCGCGGTAGCGCACCTCGCCGGCCACGTGCCCATCCGGGCCGCCGCAGCGGGCGCGCTCGGCGGCGCCC
>NZ_DBFEGU010000263.1:0-9658 GCF_048329335.1 Eggerthella sp.
CTCCTGCTTCGGCCAGCGTTTGACTCATGCGCATGCGCGGGTCGACGGCGGTTTCGGGATGCTGCAGGATCAGCTGCACGGGACACGTGCCGCGCTTCGGCAGCGGGGCGCCGTCCACGAGGATCTCGCCTTTCTGCGGACGATCGTATCCGGCCAGCATACGGCACAGCGTGGTCTTGCCGAAACCGGACGGCGCGCTGAGGGCGACGCGCTCGTCAGGGCCGACGGCCAAGTCGAAGTCGCGGTACAGCGGCGTGCGCGCGCCGGGGTACGCATAGGTTATGCCGCGCGCCTCAAGCATGGGAGCCCCCTTCCGTCGACCCGCCCGGCGCCTCGAAGCCGTGCTCGGGAAGCGCATGCCACAACTCGCGGCTGAACGGGTGCTGCAGCAGGTCGGGAGACGCGAAGTTCGCAACTGCCGTCTCCTCCACCACCGTGCCGTCGCGGAACACCGCCACGCGGTCGGCCACGCGCAGGGCCAGCTCGATGTCGTGCGTGATGAGCATCACGCCGCCGCCCGCGTCGGCGAAGGCGCGGAAGTCGTCGAGCGCGCGCACGGCCAGATCCAGGTCGAGGCCGGGCGTGGGCTCGTCGGCCACGATGACGCGCGGGTCGTCCATGAGCGCGCAGCACAAAAGAACGCGGCGCGCCATGCCGCCCGACAGCTCGTGCGGATACTTCCCCGCCGTGTCCTCGGGCAGTCCGTAGCGCTCGAACAGTTGCGCGCGCCGACGACGACGCTCGGCGCGCGACTCGTGTGCGCGCGCGAAGCCCTCCACCTGGCGGCCCACCTTCATGAGCGGGTCGAGGTTGTTCACGCTCTGCGGCACCAGCGAGATGCCGTGGCCGCGCAGCGCGGAAAGCGACGCCGCATCCTGCTGCGCGCCGTCGAACCAGACGCGGCCCCGCACCGTGGCGTTCGGCTCGAACAGCCCCAACACGGCATCGGCCAAAAGCGTCTTGCCGGAACCCGACGCGCCTACCACGGCCACGATCTCGCCTGCATGCACGGAGATGCTTAAAGAATGGATGACCTCGACCTCGCGCTGCTTCGCGCGAAAGAAGGGGGCGTCCTCGTCGTACATGCGGAACCCCACGCTGAGGTCCTCCACCTGCAGCAGGTGGTGGCCGTGCTCGTGGCGGGAAACGGGCGCGTGCGTATGATGGTGGTGCACCTGCGCGTCTTTGTGCGAAAGAGCCTCGTGCGGCACGACGTCGGGCGCGAGGCCGTCGATCGGATCCTCGGACGCTATCGCGCAGTCGCGGCCGGCGCCTTCCGCACCGAACAGCTGGTCGGTCAGGCGCTCCAGCTCGGCAGCGGCCTCGTACAGCGCGCGCTCGCGAGCGGCCAGATGCTCCGGCAGCGGGTTCCTGCCGTCCGTTTCAAGCGGGTTCTTGCGGTTCGCTTCGTCCATGACGGCCTCCTATTCCTGCGCGCTGTGCGGGTCGACGAGCTTGCGCAGGCTGGATCCCGCCAGGTCGAACAGCAGCACGGTCGCGATGAGCGCGAGACCCGGGAACACGGCGAGCCACCACATGCCGGCCGACAGGTACGCCATCGACTCGCTGAGGATCACGCCGATGGCGGGTTGCTCGGGCGGCAGACCGAAGCCGAGGAACGTCACGGCGGCCTCGTGCAGGATGGCGTGCGGGAACAGCAGAATCAACCCCACGATGAACTGGGGCAGCACGTAAGGAACCATGTGCTTCGCCGCGATGCGCAGAGGAGTCTGCCCCAGCCGCCGCGCCGCAGCCACGAACGTCGACTGCTTGCACTGCAGGATCTCGGCGCGCACGACGCGCGCGAGGCTGGGCCAGTGCGTCACGGCCACGCCGATGGTGACGCCCCAGAAGCCCTTCCCCAACGCGAACGAGATGAGGATGAGCAGCACGATATGGGGGATGCCCAGCATGAGGTCGATGAGCCAGGTGACCGCGGCATCGGCCTTCTTCCCGCCCAGCGCCGCCACCGCGCCCATGACCAGCGCGATGATGGACGACACGCCCGCGGCCAGAAGACCCACCAGCACGCTGGTGGACAGCCCCGCCAGCGTGCGCAGCAGCATGTCGCGCCCCATCCAGTCGGTGCCGAAAGGATGGGCGAAGCTGGGAGCGAGGTTCTTCATCGAGAAGTCGGTTGCCGTAGCCGCATCCGCGACGACGAGCCCCGCGACCACCACAGCCGCCAGCGCCGCCAAAGCACCCAAAAACGCCGCCAGCGTCAACCTCCTATTCCCCACCCGAGCCGCGCGAGGAGCATGCAGAAGGGGCGGCGCGGCATCCTTGGAGCCGTTGGGCTCGGCAGTTCCCACCAAGCGAGTTTCCCCTTCGGGGACTTGCTGCGCTTCGCTCCGCGGCGCCGCACCCATCGAGCCGAAACGCCCTGTGGGCGTTTCGTGCGAGCCAGGACTGCCGAGCGACTGGGAACTGCCGAACCCGACGGCGGACTCGCAGGTTAAGCAGGTTTCAACGCGCTCGTCAGCCATGAGCAGCCCCCTTGCGCATGCGAGGATCCACCACGCCGTACAGCGTGCTGGCTATCAGGTTGCCGGTGAACACGAAGGCGGCGGAGAATAGCGCGATGCCCACCAACAGCGCCGCGTCGCCGCCGAGGCCGGCCGTGACGGCCGCCTGCCCCAGACCCGGATACGAGAATACCTGCTCCACCAGCACCGATCCGCCGAATATCTCGGATATGGACGCGAATTGCAACGTGAGCGCGGGCAGCGCGAGGTTGCGCAGGCCGTGGTGGCGCAGGGCGCCCCAGGTGCTCAACCCGCGCGCACGGGCGAACCGCACGTAATCGCTTTCCAGCACGTCGATAGTCTTCTCGCGCGTGTGCAGCGCGATGTTCGCCACGCCGATCACCGACAGCGTGAGCGCTGGCAGCGCCAGATGATGCAGCGCGTCGGCAAAGGTCACATCGGCCGCCGACACCCCGATGGGCACCGAGAAGCCGAACGGGAACCACCCCAGCTGCACCGAGAACACGATGAGAAACAGCAGCCCCAGCCAGAACGTGGGCACCGAAGCCAACAGGAAGCAGTACCCCTTCACGATGCGGTCGATCAGACGGCCGCGGTTCGCGCCCGCGAGGATGCCCAACGCGAAGCCCAGCACGCCGCTGACCGCCCAAGCCGTGGCCATGAGCGCCAGCGAGTTCACCGCCCGCGTGGCGATGACGTCGATCACCGGCGCATTGAAGCGCAGCGATGTCCCCAGATCGCCGTGCAGAAGGTCGACGAACCAGTTGGCGTAGCGCTCCCACAAAGGCGTGTTCACACCCCAGTATTCGGCCAGTTGCGCCCGCTTCGCCTCGCTCATGTTGATATAGGCCGTCTGCCCCACGTTCGCCTGCACCGGATCGATAGGAGAAACGCTGACCAGCACAAACGTAACCAAACTCACCGCAAGCATGAGCAAGATAAACTTCGCTATGTTCCGAGCCAAAAATCGAGCCATGAAACCACTATACCCTCACTAGTAGAAAAACCCCACAGCAACACCCCTCCAACAAGCGCAAACGGCGCCCAGTCCCCCAACGCGCAAGCTCGTTACGGTCAGCGGGAGGGGCGCCGCGGTGCCCACCAAGCGAGTTCCGCAGCGAAGCGAGGACTGTTTGAGCGACTGGGCACCGCGGCGCCCCTCCCGCGTCGAGCACAATAAACTTACGCCCAGGACCACTGGTCGACGTTATTCACCAGCGACCAGCCGTGTCCGTGCGGATGAGGCTTCTGCTTCGCGATCTTGAGGTTGTCCTTCGCAAAGTACAAGTGGTCGATGTTCGCGAACCACACCCACGGCGCGTCCCCCTGCGGCGCGATGCCGGACTGGCCGTCCCACTGAGCCTTCTTCCACAGATCGAACGACTCTTCCACAGTAGGCTGGGCCAGCGCCTCGTCGAGGTACTTGTCGGTGGTTTCGCTCGTGTAGCAGGCGTAGTTGCCCGTGCCCTTGGAGTAGAACAGGTTGTAAATCTCGGTGGGCGCGTTCGTGCCCCAGCCCCACACCACCGGATCGGTAAACTGATGCGGGTACAGATCGTCCCAGCTGGCGCCCTTGATGGATACTTCGATGCCCAGCTCTTTCATCTGGTTGGTGAACTCCTCGGCGATACCTTGGCGCACGGTGTCGCCGGCCGAGTAGTACAGGTTGAACGCAGCGCGCGTGCCGTCCTTCTCGCGGATGCCGTCCGCACCGGCCGTCCAGCCGCCGTCGTCGAGCAGCTTCTTCGCCTTCTCGACATCGGTGGAGCACTTCATATCAGGCGAGGACCACGGCATGCCGTCGCCCACGCTGTAGGCCACGGTGCCGTAGCCGTTCAGCACGCTGTCGATCATCTTGTCGCGGTCGACGCCGTAGTTGATGGCTTGACGAATGGCCAGGTCGCACGTGACGTTGTTGCCGGCCGCCGCTTCGCCCTTCTCGTCGGTTTTCGTAGCGCCCGCCGGAATCACCGGCAGCGAGATGCCGCGAGAGTCGACCGACGCGCAGTTCAGCAAGTCGTAGCCGCTCGGCTGCTGAGCCGCGAACGTCGCCGAGGTGTATGCGACGTCGACCTGTCCGGACTTCGCCGCCGCAAGCGAGGCGTCCTCTTCCATGAACACCACCACGACGCGCTGGATGTTCGGCGCCTCGCCGTAGTAGTCGGGGTTCGCCTTGAGGATGACCTGCTGGCCTTTGTCCCACTGCTCCAGCATGTAGCGCCCCGAGCCGATGGGGTTGTCGCCGTACGTGTCGCCGTAGGCGTGCTCGGGCACGATGCCCACCACGGCCAGCGTGTACAGCAGCGCGTTGAACGGCTTCTCCATGTGCACGACGACGGTGGCGTCGTCGGTGGCCACGGCCTCTTTCACCATGGACATGTCGCACTCGGATGCTTCCGAGTTCAAGATGCCGTTGATGGTGAAGGCCACGTCGCGCGCCGTGAGCGGGGTGCCGTCGGTGAACTTCACGTCGTCGCGGACGGCGAACGTCCAGGTCATGCCGTCTTCGGACGCTTCGTAGGACGTGGCGAGGTCGTTCTTGAAGTTGAGGTCCGCATCGGTAGTGATCAGCGTTGACTGGATCAACGGCTCGTGAACGTGCTCGCCGCAGCCCCACGACACCATCGGGTCGAAGCCGGCGGCCGGCTCGGATCCGGTGGTCATCGAGACGATAACCTGCGAAGAGGCCTTGTCGGCCGCACCTTCCGTCGCGCCTTCGGCCGGCTTCTCGGCCTCGCCGCTCGCGCAGCTTGCCAGCAGCCCGCCCAACGACAGCGTCGCCGCCGTCGCACCCGTCAGTTTCGCGAAATCGCGTCGCGTGAGTGTTGCCATGCTTCCGTTCCCTTCCCTCAACGCCTCGGCGCCTTGAATCCGTCATAGGTGTTACGTATTCGAATTGCGTAACACACTATACCAGAGAGGGCTCCTTTCGAATGTTACGAATTTCATTTCCGTAACTCCCCCGGGCGAACGGCAGACGAAGAAGGGCGAACGCAAGCCAAACGTACGAATGCTTCACGTGAAACATCGACGGATTCCTTCTGCCGACATCCGACAAGGGAGCCGATGGCGAGAAAGCATCGAATTCGGAAGACGGGGCGCAGCCCGCTATCGCGACGCGAAACGATTTTCCTCATAATGCCTGATCGCAACAACGCCTCCTCCTGCCAGAACGATCCGAGACCTTGCGGTAAGCGCTCTTTCTTCCGAATTCGATGACTTTTTGCCTTTTCGAAAGCAAAAGGATGCATGGGGGTCATCCGCAGGACATCGGATCCGTCGGAGACGGATCCTCGTCGAGCCTCATGCACCAAGCGGAGCATCCGAGCAATGCTCCCCGTGAAACATCGGGGCGCGACGGAGCCCGGGCGTCCTACTCCGGAGCCTCGCCGGTTTCGAGGATGCGCAGCAGGGCGGCTTCGTCCAGCACGGGGACGCCGAGGGCGACGGCCTTGTCGTACTTGCTTCCGGCGGCCTCGCCTGCCACGACGAAGCTCGTCTTCTTCGACACGCTGCCGCTGACCTTCGCGCCTCGCGCTTTGAGCGCGGCACCCGCCTCGTCGCGGGTCATCCCGCTTTCCACGAGCGAGCCCGTCAGCACGAACGTGAGCCCCGCCAGCGTCTGCGGCAGCTGCTCGCCCGCGTCCGCGGCCTCGTCCGCAAGCGCCACGCCGTGCGAGCGCAAGCGCTCGATGACGGCGGCGTTGTCGGGCGTGCGCAGGAACAAATACGCGCTGCGCGCGATCTTCGGGCCCACGCCGTCGATGGCGGCCAGATCCTCCTCCGAGGCCTCCATCAGCGCCTCGATGGACGGGTACGCCGCCGCCAGCAGCTCGGCGATGGTCTTGCCCACGTGGCGGATGCCCAGCCCGAACAGCGCGCGGGCAAACGGACGCGTGCGGCTCTCGTCGATGGCGGCCACCAGCTTCTTCGCCACGGTGGAACCCAGGCGGATGGGCTCGCCGTCCTTGTTCACGCGACCCATGTCCAGAAGCGACAGCTCCATCTCGTCCAGCGTGTAGTAGTCGGCCACGTCGCTCAAACGGCCGCTCTCCACCAGGCGCGACACGATCTCCTCGCCCATGCCGTCGATGTCCATGGCGCCGCGGCTGGCCCAATGCAGCAAACGCTCCAGCGCTTGGGCCGGGCAGTCGATGGAGATGCAGCGGAAGTCCACCTCGCCCTCCTCGCGGATAACGGGCGAACCGCACGACGGGCACGTGCGCGGCATCTCCCACTGTACGGCATCGGCGGGGCGCAGCGCCAGCACCGGCCCCAGCACCTCGGGGATCACATCGCCGGCCTTGCGCACGATGACGGTGTCGCCCACGCGCACGTCCTTGCGCTGCACCTCGTCTTCGTTGTGCAGCGTCGCGCGCGCCACGGTGGAGCCGGCGACCACCACGGGATCGAGCTCGGCCACGGGCGTCAGCTTGCCGGTGCGTCCCACCTGCACGGTGATATCGCGCAACAGCGTGGTCTTCTCCTCGGGCGGGAACTTGAACGCGACGGCCCAGCGCGGCGCCCGGGCCGTGTAGCCCATCGACTCCTGCTGCGCGAACGAGTTCACCTTCACCACCACGCCGTCGATCTCGTAGGGCAGGTCCTCGCGCCGCGCCACGGCGCGCTCGCAGAACGCGTGCACCTCCTCGCGAGTCTGGCACAGCTCGACGTCGGGGTTCACGTGGAAGCCAGCCTCGCGCAGCCACGCCAAAAGCTCCCACTGGCCCTCTGCGTTCAGGGCGCGCTCGTCGGCCACCGCGTAGATGAAGGTGGACAGGTCGCGGTTCGCCGTGATAGACGGGTCCTTCTGGCGCAGGCTGCCGGCGGCGGCGTTGCGCGGGTTCGCGAACGCCTGCTTGCCGTTCTCGACGGCTGCGACGTTCAGCGCGTCGAAGCTGGACTTCGGCATGTACACCTCGCCGCGCAGCTCCACCGGCGCGTCCGCGTCGCGCAAGCCGCCCAGCGCGCCCTGGCGCAGGCGCAGCGGCACGTCCTTCACCGTGCGCATGTTGGCGGTGACGTCCTCGCCCGTGGTGCCGTCGCCGCGCGTTGCGGCGCGCATCAGGCGGCCGTCCTCGTACGTGAGCGCGATGGACGAGCCGTCGATCTTGAGCTCGCACACCACGGGCACCATGCGCCCGAACGCCTCCGTCACACGCTCGATCCACGCGTCCAGCTCGTCCAGGTCCATGGCGTTGTCCAGCGAGTACATGCGCCGGGCATGGCGCACGGGAGCGAACTGCTCGCCCACGTAGCCGCCCACGCGCTGCGTGGGGCTGGACGGGTCGATCAGCTCGGGATGCGCGGCCTCCAGCTCGCGCAGCTCGCGCATGAGCGAGTCGAACGCGGCGTCGGATATCTCGGGCGCGTCGTTGGCGTAGTACAGGTAGCTGTGATGCTCGATCTCGCGCCGAAGCGCGTCGATGCGCGCCGCCGGATCGTTGGTCGCTTCCGCAAGCGCCTGCTCGTCGAGCAAAGTCTGCTGTTCGTCTGCCATATTCGCCACCGTTTCGTGCAATCGGGAAGAAGGCCCCGAAACGATCGGGGCCTTCGCCTGTTTTCTTCGGAATTCTACCACGAGCCGCGAAACGCTGCGCGCTCGGCTCGGGGTTTCAGCAAACGCTCCACGGTAGCGCGCTTGCGCTACGCCGCCATGGCTTTGCCGGCGTTCCAGCCGTAGAAGATGAGCGACGCGCCGCGCATTAGGATGAACACCGACAGGAACACGCCCAGCATGGCCGGAGCGATGAAGAACGTCAGACCGCACAGCGCCCCGACGATGCCCGAGAACAGCATCCAACCCCACATCGACACGCCCATGTTGCGCACTTTGAACGCGCCGACGACCTCGAACACGCCGAACACGATGAAGAACGCGCCGATGAACCACGCCAGCGCGCCGGCCGACACCAGCGGGTTCACCAAAAACAGGATGCCCAGCACGATGTCGAGCGCGCCGTAGGCCAGCGCCCAGCCCGACAGGTCCATGGCCCGGCGGAAGCGGAAGTAGTTGACGATGTCGAAGATGCCCGACACCAGAAACGCCGCGCCGGCGATCACCGTGATGGTGACCAGCGCCAAGCCCGGCGCGAAAAGGAAGAACATGCTGCAGATGACGAGCAGGACGCCCGCGATGACGAGGCCCCAGTCGTGCTTGTTGGTCGTATCCATGAGATTGCTCCTTGGTCGCGGCGACCGCGCCGCGCAACACGTCCGAAAACCGGTGCGGCGCCTTGGTTGTTTACCGCCATTCTAGCGCAGCGGCACGTCCGAACCCCCAGTTCGCGCAACCGTTTACGTACGGTTACGGGCGAATTCGACGCGTTGTCGCCGATTCGACCCGCAGTCGCGCTCAGGCGCGATACGCGGTAGAATGCGAGCACGCGGTTCCTCGGAAGACAGGGCGGTACGACCATGCAGAACGTTCGAGAATACAGCAACGACGAGCTGGTGGCCCTCGTGCCGCTGCCGGCCGACGACGCGAACAAGTACTCGCGCGGCACGCTGGCCGCCATCGTGGGCAGCGAGCGCTATCCGGGCGCAGCGTGCCTGGCGGCCTACGCCGGCCAGCGCATGGGCGCCGGCTACACCGAGGTGTTCACCAGTCCGTCGGCCGTCCCGCTCGTGCAAGGCTTTCGGCCCTCGCTCGTGGTGCGCCCGCGCGCGGCTCTCAAGGCGAACCTTCCGGCCGCGAAGCCCGGCAAACCGCGCGCCTACCTCGTCGGCTGCGGCTTCGACGCAGAAGACGTCGAAGCCGAGAAGCTCGTTCACTTCGTGCTGAAGCACGCCGACGCGCCCGTGCTGGTGGACGGCACCGGCCTGGACGCGCTCGTCTCCGCAAAAGGGCGACGCTTGCTGAGGCGGCGCTTCCTCAACGGGAACCCCACCGTGGTCACGCCGCACGCCGGAGAGGCGGCGCGCCTCGCACGCCCCTTCGACCTGCCTGTCGACGATCCCTGCGCGCTCGCCGAGGCGCTGTCGCTCGCCTATGGCGTGATCGCCGTGGTGAAAGGGCCCGTCACGTACCTCTCCGACGGCGAGCAGACGGTGCGCATGGCGCACGGCACTCCGGCGTTGGCGAAGGCGGGCACGGGAGATGTGCTGGCCGGCATGACGGCCGCGCTGCTGGCGCAGGGGCTCGACCCCTTCGAGGCGTCCGTGCTGGGCGC
>NZ_DBFEGU010000264.1:0-8026 GCF_048329335.1 Eggerthella sp.
CGCTCGCGCATATGACGTGCTCGATCTGGACGGTCGACCCGACCGCGACCAAGACGCTCATGGTGTTCCACAACACGTACGGGTCGTGGAGCTGGATAGGCGGGCACGCCGACGGAGAGCGCGACCTGGAACAGGTGGCGCTGCGCGAATTGGAGGAGGAGACCGGCGTCGCCGACGCGCGCATCGTGCCGTGCGGGCCGGGGAACATCTTCTCGCTCGAGGTGCTCACCGTGGACGGGCACGAGAAACGCGGGCGCTACGTCAGCTCGCATGTACACCTCAACGTGACGTATCTGGCCGTCGCGTCGCCCGACGACCCGCTGCGCGTCAAGCCCGACGAGAACAGCGGCGTGCGCTGGATGGACCTCGACGAGGCGCTGGCCGCATCGACGGAACCGTGGATGCGCGACCGGATCTACCGCAAGCTCGTCGACAAGCTGGCCGCGGTCGACCTCGAAATGAGACGTTAGCCCCGTCCCTTCGCCTCATCCCAAAGCTCGCGGGGAAGATAGTACGATTCGAAGTCCTGCATGAGGCCGTCGGGGGTTGCTTCGGCGCCGTGGATGGTGCCCTCGTGGACGAAGCCCGCCTTCTCGATCACGCGGCGCGAACGATCGTTGAACGTGTAGTGCGTGCACGTGATCAGGCCAAGCCCCAGCTCCTCGAAGCCGTAGCGCAGCATCTCGTCCGCCGCCTCGGTCATGCAGCCCCGCCCCCATGCCGTGCGCGCGAGCGCATAGCCCAGCATGAGGCAGTCGACGTTGCGCCGCTGCGGATCGCGGATGAGGCCGATCGACCCGATGCACGGCCCCGTGGCTCCCGTCCCCGCGCCCGTCTTCTCGAAGATGCCGAACACATGAGGCTCGCTCGCGATCACCTCCACGAACATGCGCGAGTCCTCGCGCGTGCGGTGCGGGGCCCATCCGGCATCGGGCCCGACGGCGGGATCGCTGCAGTAGGCGTACACGTCGTCGATATCGTCGGAAACGAGCGGGCGCAGCACGAGGCGCTCGGTCTCGAGCGCAGGGCACTCCCCCGACGTCTCCGCCAGAATCGCCGGCGGACAACCGGGATGCCGCGCCTCGCCGGCCCGAACACAAGCCGCGAACCACACCTCGTCGAGCACCCGCACGCCCGCCTCGCGCAAGGCGCGCGCCGCCACGCCGTAACCGGGCACGAGCTCGCCGGCGAACGCGCCGTCGTACACGAGGCCGCATCCGCACGAAGGGCTCTTCGCCTTGAGCACGGCCAGCTTGCACCCCTGCTCCTTCGCCAGCTCCACCGTCTTGGCGGCTCCGGCCAAAAACGCGTCCGTGACGTCGACCCCGTCCGCGTCCGTCACGCGCAGCGCGCGCTCGGCGGCGGCGATCTCGCAGGGGGCATGCGGCACAGGCAGCCCGCCCAGCACCTCGGGGCACACGGGAACCATCTCGCAAGCGTCGTGCAGCTTCAGCACGTCCTCGCAGGGACGCGACTTCCCATCGTAGCGGCACGGCTCCCCCAGCAGGCATGCGCTCACGGCTATCGGCATCGCTCGTCCTCGTTTCGTCGAAAAACCCAGTATAGCAAAGCCCGCGACTCCGCTGCGTTAGCGCGTGCGCGCGAACACTAGAACCGTGGCGACGGCCGCGAACATGGCCAGCGCCGCAAGCACGCCCACGAGCGTCGTCGCGCCCACGAGCGCGCCCATCATCCCGCTAAGAACCGCCGATCCCGTGTAGCCGATGAGATTGATGGTCGACACCACCGTCGCCGTGCTGCGCATGTCGGCCCGCGCGAACAAGAGGCGCAGGCTGCCCGACAGGCACATGCCCGTGGACAGGCCGAACAACGCCACCAGCACGAGGAAAGCGCCCAAAGCCCCGGCCGCCATCGCTACGCACATCGCGCACGTGAACACGAGGAGCGCCGCCATCGAAACACGCAACGACACGCCCGACGGCATGCGCGCCTCAAGCGGCGCCCCCAACGCGCTGGGCGCCATCGACAGCGCGAGGATAGCCGATGCCATGAACGGGTCGCTCGAACCGAAGCATTCCGCCGCCACCGGCGAGCTGAACGATTGGAAGAACGTGCCCACGCCCCACGACGCGACGTAGGCGCACGCGGCGATGGGCAGCACACCACGCAGCTTCGCATCCACGCCGATCACCGGCTTGCAGGCGGTTCGCAGCGGCACGCGGCTGACGACCGTTTCGGGAGCCGCGGGAATGAGGATCGCGCCCAGCGCCAGCAACGCGATCATGATCCAATAGATCAGCGCGTGCTGTTGGGTGACCAAGGACAAGAACCCCACGGCCAGCGAGCCCGCCATCACGCCCAGCAGCGCGCCGCAACCGGCCACCGCCAGCCCGAACCCCTCGTAGCGCCCCACGGCGGAATCGACGACCAGCGCCGAAACGGCGCTCATGGCCAAGCCGCACGACACGCCCTGCACGGCTCGCGCAACCAGCACGATCGTCGGATCGGCCGCTCTCAAGAACAGGAAACAACCGAGCATGGCAAGCAGCAGCGACGCCGCCGCCAAGGGGCGCCGTCCCGCCGCATCGGACAGCGATCCCGACAAGAACAGCGTCAGCACGACGCCGAACAGGTACATGAGCATGGTGGCGGAGATGTCGGCGTCGGTGAGCCCGATCGCCCCTTTGTACTCGGAGTACAAAGGGATAGGCACAGCCGAAGCGGCGAACACGGTGACGAAGGCGAACGTGGCGATGACGAGGCCTCGCACCCCTTGCCGAGGCTGCGAGGATTCCGACGCGTCGACTGCATGCGCGAGCATGGCACCATCCGTTCGTTCACCGCGAATTACACCCGCGCTCTTCCCTGCGAGGAGCGATTGCGGACAGCATAGCATTCCGAACGGACGCAGGGAACACCCGCGTTCGCCCAACGCGGCGCGCACGGTTCTGGATTTCTGGTACCATTGTACGGATGTTCTGCAATGCTTTCGAGGGAGGGCCGCCGCACCGCATGCTATCCGAAGACGACATCAGCAGGCACTGCCATGCGCGCACGTTGCAACGGGCACGGTCCATCGCAGCCTCCGACCGCAACATCCTCACAAAGCAGGTCCGCTACAACCCTCCCGAGACCACGCTGTCCGCGTTCGTTGCCAGCAGCAGCGGCTGGAACGACCGTTACCGCACCTCCGTCACCTTCGACGAGGACGAAGGCGACCTGGTCGACTACGCCTGCACCTGCCCCGCCTACCGCGAGTATGACGGCATGTGCAAGCACTGCGTGGCTCTGGCGTTGACGTATCTGGACGCGCCTGAGAAGTTCATGGGCTACCGAGCCCATCGCGCGCCGACCACGTCTTCATGCCTGCTCGAGCTCATGGAGCGCAGCAAAGCCGCTGCAGAAGCTGAGGAACAGGGCGGCATCGATCTGGAAGCAACCGTCGTGTACGGCTATCGGTCGTGGTCGGCGCACTTCAAGGTCGTCGGCCCCCAGGGCTCCTACGTCATGAAGAGCATCTCGGACTTCGTCGGCCGCATGCGGCGCGGCGAGCGGTTCTCCTACGGCAAGAAGCTCGCGTTCACGCACGTCCCGGCGATGCTCGCCGAGTCGGCGCGCCCCATCGCCCGGTTCCTCGACCGCGCCGTGGCGCTGCGCGAGCAGGCCACCGGCAGCGCGTTTTGGCGCTACCGCGGACGCGACGAGATCGGACGCGACCTCGACCTGTCGGACTACGAGCTCATCGAGCTGTTGGATCTGCTGGACGGCCGCCCCTTCACCGTCGAAGGCACCGACTACGGAACGCGCTCCCTCACCCGCGCGCATGTCGTCAGCGCCGACCCCGATGTCGAGGTCTCGGTGCGGCGCACCGACGACGGCGGCTACGCCATCGAAGCCGACGAGCTGCCTTTCGTGGCGCAGGGCGACCGCATGTACCTGTGGCAGGGCGAGACGTTCTTCCGCTGCTCGGCCGACTTCGCGCGCACGGCGGGCTTCCTGCGCACCGTGTACGAGAACGACGATGCCCGCCTGTTCGTCAGCCTCGCCGACATGCCCCTGTTCTGCGCCACCGTGCTGCCCGCCATCGAGAAGCGCCTCCATGTGGAAACGCCGACCGAGATCGGGCTGTTCCGCCCCGTGCCGTGCAAGCTGGAGTTCTACTTCGACAAGACCGACCGCGACGTCACCTGCGACGCGCAAGCCGTGTACGGCGAACGCCGCTATCCGCTGCTCGACTCCCCCGCTCGCGACGAGGCGGGCCCCCTGCGCGACGAGAAGCTGGAGGGTCGCGCGAGGCGGCTGGTCAAGCAGTATTTCGACACATTAGAAGCTCCCCCATCCATCATGCTGAGCGACGAGACGGCGGTGGCCGACCTCGTGTTCGGCGGCCTTGTCCAGTTCCAGGCGCTGGGCCAGGCGTTCACCACGCCCGCGTTCGACCGGCTGCTCGTAGACAAGAAGCCACGCATCTCGGTGGGCATCTCGCTGGCGGGCAACCTCATCAACCTGGCCGTGTCCACCGACGACCTGCCCCCGGCCGAGGTGGCGGCGCTGCTGGCGAGCTACCGGCGGCGCAAGCGCTTCCACCGTCTGAAGAGCGGTGCGTACCTCGATCTGACGGAGTACGACCTCGCTCAGCTCGACCACCTTGCGGAGGACTTCGGCTTCACGCCCAAACAGCTGGCCGCAGGCGCGGTGGAGCTTCCCGCCTACCACGCGTTCTACCTCGACGAGCAGTTCAAGGGCGCAGAGCGCAACCGCTCGTTCATGCGCTACCTGGAAAGCTTCCGGGCATCGGCCGGCGAGCCGTGCCCGGTGCCCGACCAGCTGGCCGCCACGCTGCGCCCCTACCAGGCGGAAGGGCTGCGCTGGATGAGCGCGTTGGCCGACCGCGATCTCGGCGGCATCCTGGCCGACGAGATGGGCCTGGGCAAGTCGGTGCAGCTCATCGCGTTTCTGCTGGCACGCCAGAGCGAGGCGCGCGCCGTTGGGCCCAGCCTCATCGTGTGCCCCGCCTCCCTCGTGTACAACTGGATGGCCGAGTTCGAGCGCTTCGCCCCGACCCTAGACGTGCGCGCCGCGGTGGGCGCCAAGCGCGAGCGCATGCGCATCCGCGCCGAGGCGTGCGAGAGAGACGCACGCGAAAGCGAGCTTGCCCGCGACGGGCGCTGCTGCGACGTGCTGATCACCTCCTACGACCTGCTGCGCATCGACGCGGAGGACTTCGCCCGGCGCGAATTCTACTGCTGCGCGCTCGACGAGGCGCAGTACGTGAAGAACCACGCCACCAAGACGGCGCGCGCCGCGAAGCGCGTGCGGGCGCGCCACCGCTTCGCGCTGACCGGAACGCCGATGGAGAACCGTCTGAGCGAGCTGTGGAGCATCTTCGACTTCCTCATGCCCGGGCTTCTGGGATCCTACATGCGCTTCCGCGAGCACTTCGAGCTGGACATCACCGGAGGCGACGAGGACGCCGCCCGCCGTCTGCGCTCCCTCGTGGCACCGTTCATGCTGCGCCGCTTGAAGGCCGACGTGCTGCAAGACTTGCCCGACAAGCTGGAATCGGTGGTGTACGTCCCCATGGAGGCCGAGCAGCAGCGCCTGTACGCCGCCCACGAGCAGCAGCTGCGCGACGCGCTGACCCTGCAGAAGAACAACCGCAACAACAAGCAGTTCCACGAGCGCAAAGTGGAGGTGCTCGCCGAGCTGACGAAGCTGCGCCAGCTGTGCTGCGACCCGCGCCTTCTGTACGAGAACTACGCCGGGCACGCGGCAAAGCTGGACGCCATCGCAGAGATCGTGGAATCGGCCATGGACGCCGGCGAGAAGACGCTTGTGTTCTCCCAGTTCACAAGCTTCCTTTCGCTGATCGCCGAAGTGCTGGACGCGCACGGCGTGCCCTACTTCACCATCACGGGAACCACGCCGAAGAAGCGCCGGCTCGATCTGGTGAACGCGTTCAACGACGACGACACGCCCGTGTTCCTCGTGTCGCTCAAAGCGGGTGGCACCGGGCTCAACCTCACCGGCGCGTCGGTGGTGGTGCACGCCGACCCCTGGTGGAACGCCGCTGCGCAGAACCAGGCCACCGACCGCGCGCACCGCATCGGCCAGACGCAGGTGGTGAGCGTCCACAAGGTCATCGCGAAGGACAACGTCGAAGAGCGCATCCTGCATTTGCAGGATGCGAAGACCGACCTCGCCGACCAGGTGATCGGCGCCGGCGGCGTGTCGCTGGCGAGCCTGAGCCAGGAGGAGCTGCTCGATTTGCTGGACGGATGAGGCGCGGCTTAGAACTTGCCGAAGCGTTCGTAGCGGGCTCGCAGCAGCTCGTCGGTCGGCGTTGCGCATAGCTCGTCAAGCGTGGCGCACACGTAGGAGCGCACGCCCTCGGCCGCCTGCTCGGGGTTCTCATGCGCAGGGCCCGCTCCTTCGGACAGCACGGCGTCCACGATACCCATCTCGCAGGCTTCGGCCGCGCTCATCTTCATGACGGCGGCCGCCTCGGCGGCGCGCGTGCGATCCTTCCACAGGATGGACGCGAAGCCCTCCGGCGACAGCACCGAGTACACCGCGTGCTCCTGCATGGCCACGCGATCGGCCAGCGCCAGCGCCAGCGCGCCGCCCGAGCCGCCCTCGCCCAACAGCACGCTCACCACGGGCACGCGCAGGCCCGCGAGCGCCAGCAGGTTGTCGGCGATGGCGTTGCCCTGCCCGCGCTCCTCGGCCTCCATGCCGCAGAACGCGCCTTGCGTGTCCACGAGGCACACCACGGGGCGGCCGAACTTCTCGGCCTGACGCATGAGGCGCAAAGATTTGCGGTAGCCCTCCGGCTGCGGGCAGCCGAAGTTGCGCGCGATGCGCTCTTTGAGGTCGCGTCCTTTCTCTTGCGCGATCACCGTCACCGCGCGACCCCCGATCCAGCCGAGGCCGCACACCACGGCGCCGTCGTCGCCGAACATGCGATCGCCGTGCAGCTCGATGAACCCGTCCACGAACGAGTCGATGTAGGCGAGCGCCGTGGGACGATGCACGTTGCGCGCCAACTGAACGCTCTCCCATGCGCGGTTCGACGTGGGCGCAGTGGCCTCGCGCGCCGCAGCGGACGCGTCCTCCAAAGACACGCCGGCCTCCGCATCGAAACCGCCCGTGCTGAGCGCCTTCTCCAAACGCTTGCGCATGGAGGAGCCGCGGCGGTCGAAGCGCTCGGTGACGGCCGCCATGCGCCCGCGCAGCTTGGCGCGCGCCGAGTCCACCCCTCCGGCGAAAGGCAAGCCGCCGCCCACGGTCAAATCGCCGTACGTCACCGTGTTGTACGTATCGGTGCCGCTGGCCAGGTTCTCGCGCACCGCCTCGTAGCTGACGAGGATATCGCGATCGCCCGGCTCGTGCTCCTGCTCGCCGCGCACAGCCGATGCCGTGGCAAGGTGCAACGCCAGCAAGTGAGCCAGCACGCTGCGCAGCTCGCCGCGCTCCACGATGGCGTCGATCAGCCCGTGATCCAGCGCGAACTCGGCCGTCTGGAAGCCTTCGGGCAGCTCCTGCTTGATGGTGTCCTTGATGACGCGCTGGCCCGCGAAGCCGATCAGCGCGCGCGGCTCGGCCAGGATCACGTCGCCCTGCATGGCGAACGACGCGGTCACGCCGCCCGTCGTGGGATCGGTGAGCACCGAGATGTAGGGGAGCTTCGCCGCAGCATGGCGCTCCAGCGCGCACGACACCTTCGCCATCTGCATGAGTGACACGAGACCCTCCTGCATGCGCGCGCCGCCCGACGCGGTGAACACCACCACGGGCAGACGCTCGTCGGTCGCGCGCTCCACGAGCCGCGCCACCTTCTCGCCCACGACCGAGCCCATCGAGCCCATGAAGAACTGCGACTCCATGATGCCGATGGCCACGCGCAAGCCCGCGATACGTCCGACGCCGGTGCGCACGCCCTCCTCCAGACCCGTCTTCTCGCGCTGAGCCTCGAGCTTGCCCAGGTAGCCGGGGAACTCGAGCGGGTCGGTTTCGGGAACCGTGCGGTTCCATTCCACGAAGCTGTCCGCATCCAGCAAGTCGT
>NZ_DBFEGU010000265.1:0-16148 GCF_048329335.1 Eggerthella sp.
CTGGTGCGCAGCGCCGCGCTGCACGACACCGCGTTCCCCGATAGCCTGCTGGCCATCGCCCGCGCCGGCGCCGGCGTGAACAACATCCCGCTCGACCGTTGCGCCGAAGAGGGCATCGTGGTGTTCAACACCCCCGGCGCGAACGCGAACGCCGTGAAGGAGATCGTGGTGTGCGGCCTCATGTTGGGCAGCCGCGACATCGCCGGCGGCATCGCCTGGTGCCGCCACAACGCCGCCGACGAGAACATCGCGAAAGCCGCCGAGAAGGCGAAGAAGGCGTTCGCCGGACGCGAGGTGAAGGGAAAGAAGCTGGGTGTCATAGGCCTGGGCGCCATCGGGGCGGAAGTCGCAAACATCGCCATCGATCTGGGCATGGACGTGTACGGGTACGATCCGTACGTGTCGGTGGGCGCAGCATGGCGCATCTCGAGCGCCGTCCATCACGTGACGAACCTCGACGACATTTTCCGCACCTGCGACTACATGACCATCCACGTGCCGGCCATGGAGGGCACTATCGGCATGATCGACGAACGCGCCTGCTCGCTCATGAAAGACGGCGCCGTGTTCCTGAACTTCTCGCGCGACACGCTCGTGGACAACGCTGCCATGGCCGCCGCGCTGGACTCCGGCAAGGTGCATGCCTACATCACCGACTTCGCCACGCCCGAGGTCATGAAGATGGAGCGCGCCATCGTGCTGCCCCACCTGGGCGCCTCTACCGCCGAGGCCGAGGACAACTGCGCGATGATGGCCGTGCGGGAGCTCATGGACTACCTGGAGAACGGCAATATCGCGAACTCCGTGAACTACCCCGCCTGCGACATGGGTCCCGTGCCCGACGGCCTGCGCCGCGTGGCCGTGCTGCACGCGAACGTCCCGAACGCCATCGCTCGCATCACGAACGTGTTCGGCGATGCCGGCGTGAACATCGAGAACATGATGAACAAGGCCCGCGGCGAGAACGCCTACACGATGCTCGACCTGGACGCCGGCACTCCGGGGCATCCCGATGACGCCATCGAGCGCCTGAGCGCCATCGAGGGCGTCCGCCGCGTCCGCGTGGTGAAGTAACGACTCCAAGGCGATACGGCACGTCAAAGAAGGCGTCGCGGTTCGCTTTTCGCACCCTCCTCCAACAAAAAAGGCGCCCCCGCGATTGCAGGGGCGCCGAGGCAGCACGTGGAAACGTCGCTTACGCGAACAGCTCGATGGTGTCGCCTTCCTTGAGCGTGACCATGGCCTTCTTCCAGGTGCGGGTCTTGCCCAGCTGGTAGCGAACGCGCTTCGGCTTCGGCTTCACGTTGAGCGTGTTCACCTTGACCACCGTCACATCGAAGATGGCTTCGATGGCCTGGCGGATCTCAACCTTGTTGGCGTCCTTGGCCACCTCGAAGGTAAAGGTGTTGCCCTCCATCTGGTCGTAGCTGTGCTCCGTGATGACGGGGCGGATGATGACCTCGCGGGGATCCTTCATTATGCAAGCACCTCCTCGATGCGCTTCAGGGCGTCGGCCGTGAACACGAGAGCCTTGTTGTCGATCAGCTCGTAGGTGTTCGCCGCGGACACGGGCAGGATGTTCACCGTGGGGATGTTGCGGAACGACAGATAGGTGTTCACGTCCTCGTCGTCGATGACGAGGGTGGTGCGACGCTCCAAGCCGAGGGCCTTGAGCGCGGCCACAGCCGCCTTCGTCGAGGGCTTCTCGAAGTTGAACGCGTCGACCACGAACAGCTCGCCGTCGGCCAGCTTGGCGGACAGCGCGGAGCGCATGGCCAGCTTGACCTCCTTGTTGTTCACGCGGAACGCGTAGGAACGCGGATGCGGGCCGAACACGGTACCGCCGCCGGCCCACTGAGGGGCGCGGATGGTGCCCTGACGGGCACGGCCGGTGCCCTTCTGGCGCCACGGCTTCTTGCCGCCGCCGCGCACCTGGCCGCGCGTCTTCGTGTCATGCGTGCCCTGGCGCCAAGACGCGCGCTGCGCGCGCACGACCTGGTGCATGACGGGCACGTTCGGCTCGATGCCGAACACGGAAGCGGCGAGGTCGGCGGTGCCGGCCTTCTTCCCGCTCGCGTCTTTGATCTCGATAGTCGTCATGATATACAAGCTCCTTATAGGTTACTTCAACTACGCCATGCGGACGCGAACGACGCCGTTCTTGCCGCCGGGGATGGCGCCCTTGACGAGGATGAGGTTCTGCTCCTCGTCGATGCGGACGACTTCCAGGTTCTTCACGGTCACGGTGTCGACGCCCATGTGGCCCGGGAGCTTGAGCCCCTTGAACACGCGGGACGGCGTGGCGCACTGGCCCACCGAACCGGGAGCGCGATGGAAGTGCGCGCCGTGGCCGCCCGGGCCGCCGCGGAAGCCGTAGCGCTTCATGACGCCGGCGAAGCCCTTGCCCTTGGACGTGCCGGTCACGTCGACCTTCTTCGTCTCAGCGAAGGCGGCCACCGTCTGCTGGTCGCCCACCTTGTACTCGCCGGCGTTCTCGACGCGCACCTCGCGCAGGTAGCGCGTAGGAGCCGTGCCCTGCTTGGCGAAGTGACCCGCCATGGGCTTGTTGACCTTCTTCTCCTTGATGGAGCCGAAGCCCAGCTGCACGGCCTCATAGCCGTCGCTGTCCTTCGTCTTGACCTGGCAGATCGTGTTCGGCTCGGCCTGGATCACCGTCACGGGCACGACACGGTCGTCCTCGTTGAAGATCTGGGTCATGCCGATTTTCTTACCATAGATGGCGTTGATCATATCGCACATCCCCCTTTACAGCTTGATCTCGATGTCGACGCCGGCAGGGAGATCGAGGCGCATCAGGGAATCGACCGTGTTCGGGGTCGGTTCCAGGATGTCGATGAGGCGCTTGTGCGTGCGCATCTCGAACTGCTCGCGCGAATCCTTGTCGACGTGCGGGCCCTTGACGACGCAGTACAGGTTGCGCTCCGTCGGCAGCGGGATAGGACCGGACACCTTGGCACCCGTCTTCTGCGCGGTATCGACGATGAGCTTCGTGGACTGGTCCACGATCTCATGATCGTACCCCTTCAAGCGGATGCGAATCTTTTGATTAGCCACTTACTTTACCTCCGTTATGCTCGCGCGCACGCCCTAGGCGTTGCCGCCGGCCTTGCTGATAATTTCCTCCGCCACGTTCTTCGGCACTGCCTCGTACGAATCGAACTGCATCGTGTACGAAGCGCGGCCCTGCGTCGTCGAACGCAGGTCGGTGGCGTAACCGAACATCTCGGACAGCGGAACCTTCGCCTTGATGGTCTTGGCGTTGCCGCGATCGCCCATGCCCTGGATCTGGCCGCGACGGCTGGACAGGTTGCCCATGACGTCGCCCATGTACTCCTCGGGCGTCTCGACCTCGACGGCCATCATCGGCTCGAGAATGACCGGAGCGGCCTTCTTGAGCGCAGCCTTGACCGCCATCGAACCGGCGACCTTGAACGCCGCCTCGGAGGAGTCGACGTCGTGGTACGAACCGTCGATGAGCTCGATCTTGATGTCCACGACCGGGTAGCCCGCAAGCACGCCCGAGTTGATGGCTTCCTGGATGCCCTTGTCGATCGGGGTGATGTACTCCTTGGGGATCACGCCGCCCACGATCTTGTTCTCGAACTCGTAGCCCTTGCCAGCTTCCTGCGGGATCAGGTTGATGACCGCATGGCCGTACTGGCCGCGACCGCCGGACTGGCGCACGAACTTGCCCTCGACGTTGCGAGCTTCCTGCGTGGCCGTCTCGCGGTAGGCGACCTGAGGCTTGCCCACGTTCGCCTCGACCTTGAACTCGCGCAGCAGGCGGTCGACGATGATCTCGAGGTGCAGCTCGCCCATGCCGGCGATGATGGTCTGGCCGGTCTCCTGGTTGGTGGACACGCGGAACGTCGGGTCCTCCTCGGCCAGCTTCTGCAGCGCGATGCCCATCTTGTCCTGCTCGGCCTTCGTCTTCGGCTCGACGGCGATGTCGATGACCGGCTCGGCGAACTCCATGGACTCGAGGATGATCGGATGATCAGCGTCGCACAGCGTGTCGCCGGTCGACGTGTCCTTCAAGCCCACGACGGCGACGATGTCGCCCGCGGCGCAGCCGTCGATATCGACGCGCTGGTTCGAGTGCATCTGCAGCAAACGGCCGATGCGCTCCTTCTTGCCCTTCGAGGCGTTGGACACGTAGGAGCCGGAATCGAGCTGGCCCGAGTACACGCGGAGGTAGGTGAGCTTGCCCACGAACGGATCCGTCATGATCTTGAAGGCCAGAGCGGAGAACGGCGCCTTCACGTCGGAGGGACGCTCGTCTTCCTCGCCCGTGTCCGGGTTCGTGCCCTTGATGGCCGGCACGTCGATCGGGGACGGCATGTAGTCGACCACGGCATCGAGGAGCTCCTGCACGCCCTTGTTCTTGTAGGACGAGCCCACGAACACGGGGTGGATCTGGCAGGCGATGGTGCCCTTGCGGATGGCGGCCTTCAGCTCGTCAACCGTCACCTCTTCCTCCATGAGGACCTTCTCCATGAGAGCGTCGTCGCAGTCGGCGGCGGCTTCCACCAGCTCCTGGTGGCGCAGCTCGGCCTCTTCGGCGAACTCGGCCGGGATAGCGTCCATGGCCTCGGGGTAGGTCATGCCCTTGTCGTCGGCCTTGAAGTCCCACGCGGTCATGGTGACCAGGTCGATGACGCCCCAGAAGTTGTCCTCGGCGCCCATGGGCATCTGCGCGGCGACAGCCGGCGCGCCCAGGCGATCCTTCATGGTCTCGATCGCATGGAAGAAGTCGGCGCCCACGCGGTCGTACTTGTTGATGTAGGCGATGCGGGGCACGCCGTAGCGGCTTGCCTGGCGCCACACCGTCTCGGACTGCGGCTGCACGCCGGCGACGGCGTCGAACACCGCGACCGCACCGTCGAGCACGCGAAGCGAGCGCTCGACCTCGGCCGTGAAGTCCACGTGGCCGGGAGTGTCGATAATCTGGAAACGGTACTCTTTGCCGTTGTCAGCTCCGCCGGGGTACTTCCAGAAGCACGTGGTGGCAGCGGCGGTGATGGTCACGCCGCGTTCCTGCTCCTGCACCATCCAGTCCATCGTCGCGGCGCCGTCGTGCACCTCGCCGATCTTGTGGGTCTTGCCCGTGTAGTAGAGGATGCGCTCGGTGGTCGTCGTCTTGCCCGCGTCGATGTGGGCCATGATGCCGATGTTGCGCGTATCCTTCAGTTCGATTTTCGCCATGAGTCGAATCCTCCCTTAGAAGCGGTAGTGCGAGAACGCACGGTTCGACTCGGCCATCTTGTACAGGTCTTCGCGCTTCTTCACCGACGCGCCGGTGTTCTCGGCGGCATCCATGATCTCGGCGGCGAGGCGCTCCTTCATCGTGTGCTCCTTGCGCTTGCGCGAGAAGTCGACGATCCAGCGAATGGCGAGCGTGGTGGCGCGACGGGAGTTGACCTCCATCGGCACCTGGTAGGTGGCGCCGCCGACACGCTTCGGCTTGACCTCGAGCGTGGGGCGGACGTTGTCCATGGCCTTCTTGAAGACGGCCAGCGGATCGCCGCCGGTCTTCTCCTCGACGATGGCGAACGCACCGTAGACGATGTTCTCGGCGGTGGCCTTCTTGCCGTCAAGCAGGATCTTGTTGATCAGCTGCGTGACGAGACGGTTGTTGTACTGGGCGTCCGGCTGTACTTCGCGGCGGACTGCTGCTGCACGACGCGGCATGTGTTCTCCTTCTAGGTCCTGCGCGCTTCGGAACGGCTTTCTCTCCGTTCATTAGGCCGCCCGCCTGTCCCCTTTGGGCTCGGTCGGTTGCTGCGGCCCGCGCGTCTTAGCGGGTGTTACTTCGGGCGCTTGGCACCGTAGCGGCTGCGAGCCTGCTTGCGGTTGTCCACGGCGGCGCAGTCGAGCGCGGCGCGGATGACCTTGTAGCGCACACCGGGGAGGTCCCTCACGCGGCCGCCGCGCAGCAGCACCATGGAGTGCTCCTGGAGGTTATGGCCGACGCCCGGGATGTAGGCGGTCACTTCCATGCCGTTGACGAGGCGCACGCGGCAAACCTTGCGCAGAGCCGAGTTCGGCTTCTTCGGCGTGGTCGTGAACACGCGGGTGCACACGCCGCGCTTCTGCGGGTTGCCCTTCAGGGCAGGCGTCTTGCTCTTGTCGACTGCCTTCTTGCGGCCCTTGCGGACCAGCTGGTTGATGGTAGGCAAAGCTTCTCTCCTTTTACCTCTTGCTTGTCCGAGACGTCTACATACTCTATAAACGCTCGCTTGAACACCGTTTCCAAGTGCGTTCAGCTGATGCGCACACGAAAACGCTCGCCTCCTCGGAGACGCGAAGGTGAACTCTACCATCGCCCCTCAGGGTTGTCAAACGCCACGCACCCGGGAGTATCTACACCTCTTGACATCCGTATCCGCAGGTGGAATGCGGATACATGGCGAACCGTCGACGAAAAGTTCACCGTTTCTCAAAGAATCAAGAAGTTTTTTTGCCGAGCAGCGAGCGCGCTTGATCGATCGACAGGTATATTCCTTGAGCACGCTTGAGCAGTTCTCTGTCGGACGTGACGACGCAATCCGCCCGCACGCGCTTCGCGGCAGCCAGGACCAGATCGTCTTCGAGGTCGCCGTGCGCCGTGCGCCACGTCTCAGCGTGCAGAACCTCCGAGGAACCTACGGGAACAACGAGAGCCGCCTCGCGCATGCTGCGCACAAACGACCATGCCGATTCCGAAATGGCGGCTGACCAAGCAGCGTCGATCTCGGTCCCCTCGTTGCGAAGCTCCTTTTTCGTACGTCTGACGATCAGCTGGAACACATCTTTGAGCGATATAGACGACACGTACAGAACGACGTCGTTCACGGCGGACTCGACCATGAACCGGACAGCCGATTCGTGATTCTCGCTCGTGGCGATACCGTAATCCAGCCAAACGTTGGCATCGACGAGTATCTTCAAAGGTTCGGCCATCAGAGCCCCATCTCCTCCAGCATATCGTCGTATAGCTCGTCGCGCAGAGTCTTGTAATCCAAACGCTCTTTTCGCTTGGGCACGGGAAGCCCGTGGTCGAGGAAGAAGTTCTCCCATATATGCGCCCCGTATTCGGCAAGGGCGATCCTGCGTCGTCGTTCCGCTTCGTCGGCATCGGCCCCGGACGCGCGCATGAATGCAGGAACCTCGCCCGTTTGCTCGGCATACTCCCACACGGCTCGCACCACCTGGGACGGCGTAAAGCCGGCACGTGCGAACACCTCGTCGCCGCGGGCCTTCACGTCTTCGTCAATACGCACGTTCATCTGCACCGCAGCCATGACAACCTCCTTCGCATCCGTTACAGCTATATAGTATAGCACGATATGTGCAAAAGCAGAAGTCAAACGAACGTATGTCCTGATTTCTCGTTCGGTGCATGATGCCTGACGGGCCGCCCCTGCCCCGAACGTTCTGAGCGCCCGATGCGGGCCGAAAACACCCGTATCCGGCGATTTCTCGCCACTTCGACGGCAGGAGGATGCACGGGAGGCGACCGCAGAGCGGCGCACCCGTTGCGGACGGGGCCGCACCGGGGATCGCCGAACGGGGATCGGGACAAATGTTTCATTTTCTGCCTCGGTGCAGGAGCGCTGCGATCAGTCTTCCTCGCATGCCTCGTCGGCGCGGGCAACGAGGTCGATCAACTCGGACTTGGCGTGGACGTCGAGCTTCTGGTAGATGTGGCGCCGATGGGTGATAGCCGTGCCCTCGGAGATGAATAGCTCTTCCTGCACTCTCCCCAATCCGTGGCCCTTCGCCAAGATGCGCAGCACGTCGGACTCCCGGCTGGTAAGCCCGTAGCACCGTGAAACGAGCGCCGCCTTCTCCTCCAGAAAGGAATCGCTCTCCGTCGTCGACCCCGTCGCCACCGCGGCTTTCCTGAATATCCGGACGAGCCCGCCCTTCGTCACCACGATGTTCGTCCCGAGAAGCCCGAGCACCATGGCGAGGATCGCCGTGATCTTGATGAAGTAGTTCGTCGTGGGGCCGACCGCCTCGATCACGCCGGCGAGGCAATAGCCGACCGCCGCGCCGCCGCACAGCCCCCCGACCCCGACGGATGCCATGACGTATACCGGCGCGTGCAGCACGTCGGCCGCTTCGCGCAAGACGCCCGGCACGATGGTGCAAAAGCACCACAGCGCCAACGTCGAGAAGCAGAGCGCGAACTTGACGGAGAAATCGGTTCCCGTGTCGAACGGGTAAAACGCGACGATCAGCGGAACGGCCACGAAGCGCAAGGCGAACAGGAAGTCCCACGACGAGCGCACGACGCGGACGAGGACGAGGAACACCACCGCGGCAAGCACGCCCGCGTACCCGTACGCCCACGTGAACGCACTCGCGCGGCCGTGCGGGGCGATGACGAACTGCATGATCATCATCGCGAACAGGAATCCGAAACAGCCCATCGCCGCCCCGACGCGCACATACGCGGAACCGATCCCCTTCTGAGGGGCCGGCAATTCGACGACGTCGCCCCGGCTGGCCGCAAGCACGAAGCAGAGCGCAGACGAGACGGCCAGCGCCATCGTCGCCCCCAGCAGAAGCGCGTTCGCCCCCACCGCCTGCGCGAAAGCGGCCAAGGAACAGCACCCCAGGACGACCGCGACGCTGCTGCCTGCCTGCGCGGGACCGGGAAGGCGGGCGATCGCCGAGCTCCACACGAGCGCCATAAGGCCGTTGCCCGCCCCCAGCAACGCTCCGGACAGGGAGAACAGGAACGCCACGCGATCGGGGGCCATGCCGTCGAGCAAATGCAGCAGCAGGGCGCCGATGCAGGAGAAAGCCGCGCCCGCCAGCACGCCGTACGTTCCCTTCGAGGGCTGGCTTCGCATGCGCAGAACCGCGAACAGGGCCGAGACGACGGCAAGGGACGCGAGATACGACAGCAGCAGCGGGGCAAGCTCGTCGATGGAGAACGCGGACGAGCGGTACTTGTCGGCGACGAGCCCGACGGCCGGCATCCACGCCTGCGCGCCGACCAGGCCGACAACGCACCACACCGGCATCCACGCCGTCGCGCGCCGGGCACCGCCCTCGCTCCCCGAGCCAACGGCGGATCCCTTGGCGACGCGGGCCGTGCCCGCGCGTTTCGCATTCCCCATGATCTCCCCTTTCGAGCCGCCGCAAGAGGCAACCACTCGCATCCATCCCTCTCCAGTATAGCAACATTCGCTTGGGCGACCTGGGCAGATCATGGTTGCCGGCTTCGCGACGAGACACCCCTCATCAGGCGATTCATCCGAAATAGATGATAGCCGCTCCGGAAAATCATCCCAAGCAGCAACGCGGAGCATCGCTTTCGGATGATGCGAAGGCCCGGCTGCCGGTCGAAACTCTCGCCATCGCATTCAAGCACCGCGGCCACTGCGGAAGAAGTGGCAGTCATCATGCAAGGGGGCAAACATGCAACAACAAAACACGCTGAAGCGGGGCGTCGCGACCGTCGCGTCGATCGTCATCCTTGTTTCGGTGTGCCTCGCGGGCTGCGCACCGCAGGCTTCGACGGAATCATCGGAATCCTCAGGCGAAGCCGAAGCCGCAACCACCATCGCAACGGGCGACTTCGCCTTCTCGGCCGAGGCCGACTGCGCCGTCTGCCACACCGTGGAAGGCGACTCCTTCAGCGACAGCGCATGCGCGGCATCCAACCATGCGGCGCTCACGTGCACCACGTGCCACAGCGATGTCGACGGCCTGGCCTCCGCGCACGACGGCGTCGCCTACGGAGACAAGGGGGCAAAACGCCTCAAGACGACCGACGTCGCAGAATCCACCTGCCAAGCCGAAGCCTGCCACGGCAGCTACGAGACGCTGGCCGAGCAGACCTCGTCGAGCACGCTGCTCACCGACAGCAACGGCACCGTCGTGAATCCGCACGACCTGCCCGAGAACGCAGACCACGAGACCGTCACCTGCGGCAGCTGCCACGACATGCACGCTTCCGACGACATCGCCGAAACGGCCCAGAAAGCCTGCATCAGCTGCCACCACATGGGCATCTACGAATGCAACACCTGCCACGACTAACCGAGGGCGCCGCCCGATCACCCTTCGACCCCCCTCATTCGGAGCGGCGATCGGGCGCGGCCGCTTTCTTTCGGTACCGTCCGCCGAGCACGAAGGCGGATGCAAGCGAACCGCTACAACAAGGAGGCATCATGCAAGAAGGAATCTCAAGGCGCAGCTTTCTCAAGGGATCGGCGCTCGCCGCAGCAGGCGCCGCGGGAGCTGCGGCACTTTCGGGCTGCACGGCGCAGGCTGAGGAGGCGACGCCCAGCTGGATGCCCGCGACCTGGGACTACGAGACGGACGTCCTGGTGATCGGGTACGGCGGAGCCGGGCTCTGGGCCGGCATCACGGCCTACGACGAAGGATCGCAGGTGCTGTTCCTCGAGAAGGCCCCGTTCCGCGGAGGCGGCTCGTCGTCCATCAACATGGGGCAGTGGACCGCTCCCCACGATGCCGACGCGGCAGCGCAGTTCGCGTTCGAGGCGTTCCACGGCCAGACGCCGCTGGAGGTCTGCCAGGCATGGGCCGACGAAGCCGTGCAGAATCCCGATTACGCCGAAGAGTACGGCCTCGAATACACGCTGGGCGAGACGCCGCGTGCCGAGTACGACATCTTCACCGGATACGAGGAGATGTACGTCGGTGCGGGAACGGGCTACGGCAAGGCGTTCTTCGAAGCCATGGACCAGCATCGTCAGGACCGCGGCATCGACGTGGTGTTCGACTGCCACGACGAGGAGCTCATCCAGAACCCCGAGACAAACGAGATCGTCGGATGCTACACGCTGATCGGCGACGACGCCGAGAAGAAGGCCGTGAAGGCCTCCAAGGGCGTCATCCTGTGCACCGGAGGGTTCGAGTTCAACGAAGAGCTGCAGGCCAAGTATCTGAAATGCTACCCGATGCGCGGATTCTACGGCTGGAAGTACAACGAGGGCGACGGCATCAAGATCGCCCAGAAGGTGGGCGCCGACCTCTGGCACATGCAGCAGGTGTGCGGCGGCGACGATGCCTGGTTCGACGATCCGGAAATCGTCCCCGGCGGCGTTTCGGTGTCCAGCCCCACGCCGAACTACATCAAGGTGAACCGGCTGGGTGAGCGCTGGGGCGAGAAGGACACGTCGAGCCCGCACGGCGGGTGGAAACCCTACGCCAACTTCAACGAGGAGATCTGCGACTTCGACCGCATCCCCTCCTGGTACGTCTTCGACCAGACGTCGTTCGAGGGCGGCAGCTGGGGCGGCATGGTCGGCGGCGCCGCGAAGGAGAACGGCGGCATGGGGATCGGCTACATGACCGAGGGCCTCGATCCCGAGCTGGGCGGATGGGAAGGCTGGTCGGCCGACAACGTATGGGAGCTCGAGCGCGGATGGATCACGCAGGGAGCAACGCTCGACGAGCTGGCCGCGAACCTCGCCAAGAGCAAGTGGGACGACAAGATGGACGCGGATAAGCTGAAGGCCTCCGTCGAGCGCTGGAACGAGCTGGTGGACAAGGGAGTCGACGAGGACTTCGGGCGCGAGGAGATGGGCAAGATCGAGACCGGCCCCTTCTACGCCATCCCCCTCTACCCCGGCATCTGCAACACCATCGGCGGCGCGCGCCGCAACGAGCACGCCAACGTCGTGGACCCGGACGGCGAGCCTATCCCACGCCTGTACTCGGCGGGCTCGTTCGGCAACATGAACGGCCACACGTACGCGATCACCGGCGGCAACGGTTCGGAGAACTGGTGCGTCGGGCGCATCGCAGGACGCAGCGCCGCCGCGCTTTCGGCATGGGACGCCGCCGAGGGCAAGTAGGCACGGTCGAACGGCCCGGCAGCTTCGCGCCGCGCAGGCGGCAGCGATGCTGCCGGGCATCCGAGGAAAGGCAGCTCATGACCGCATACGAATTCTCCGTCCCCTTCAACGGGGACCCCGGGACGCTCGATGCGCTTCTGAAACTCCGAGGTCGCGATGGCAACGCGATCCGCGAGGTGTACCTGAACGCGCCGCAATCGGTGACCGGATCGGGACGCGTGGGGGCCGAAACGACGGAACGCGCGTTCGTCGAGACCGTCGAGCGCATCCACGACGGCGGCGTGCGAGCGGACATCACGATGAACTCGACGTGCGAAGGCGCGGAATGGTACGACCGGGAAACCGTGAGCCGGCAGGTGGGCTTCGTCCGGCGCATGCACGAGGAGCGCGGCGTGGAGGCGGTGACGCTCGCGAACCCGTTTTTGATCGAGCGCGTGCGGGACGCGTGCCCCGCCATCGAGATCAGCGCCTCGGTGCTGGCCGACATCGACTGCTTTTCCCGTGCGGAAGCGTATGCGCGCGCCGGCGCGAGCACCGTGACGGTGGACACGAGCGCGAACAAGGACCTCAAGCTGCTGCGCCAGATGACCGATCGACTGGGCGTGGAGATCAAGCTCATGGTGAACGAAGGGTGCCTGGACAAGTGCCCGTACCGGAAGTTCCACATGAACTATATCTCGCACAAATCGAGGGAGACGGCCTCGGAAGGCACGGCTTTCTCGTTCGCCTGCGGAGACATCATCCTGCGCGATCCGGGCCAGGTGTTCAAATCGAACTGGGTGCGCCCGGAAGACCTGGTACGCTATGAGAAGATCACCCGCTTCTTCAAGATCGTCGGGCGCGATATGCTGCCGAGCAAGGTCCTGCGCTGCACGCAAGCCTATCTCGACGAGTCTTACGAGGGCAACCTGTTCGACATCCTGTGCAGCAGCATCGGCTTCTACGGCATCGAGCACAGCGCGCACGTGGACAACAAGGCGCTCGACCGAACCTCCCACTTCAAGCGGACCTCGACGTGCAATCGGCGTTGCCACACGTGCACGTACTGCGACGATCTGGCCCGCGATCTGCTGGGATACGGCTGGGTTACCCGCGAGAACCTGGAAGACCTGGGGCGCTACGGAACCATCGCGGCCATCGAGGCGCGGTTCGGCGGGCGCTATCCCCGCTGCCCCGCGTTCGCCGAACGGCCGACCGAGACACCGACCGAGACAAGGAGGAACCATGACACGGCAGATCAGAACCTGGCACGAGCGTGAAGGGGCCGAGGGAGAGCCGCGATGCTGGGACGTGCGCATCAACGGCGCACCCGTTCCCGGAGGATGCATCGTGCAAACGGACGACGGGGCGTTCGAGGTGCGCTACCCCCGTCTGGCGACCCGCACCGTCCCGACGCTCGAGGAGGCGAAGCGGCGCATCGAGTTGGCCCCGCCCATCACGAGGCCCGGCATGGCGGTGGGCAAACTGCTCGACGATGCCGACGAGAACGATCTCATATCCCCCGACGAGGCGGGCGAGCTGCTGGGCTTGAGCCGCTTCCGCGTCAACGCCATGGTGGCCAACGGGGTGCTGGCCGGCACGCGCCATGACGGACGCGTCCTCGTCAGCCGCGCGTCCGTCGAGGCGCGGCGCGCCCGCACGGCAACCGACGGCCCCGCAGGACGCTTCGCCCGCGCATTCGTGGAGTATTGGGCTGACGAGCCCGACGGGACGCCCGTCATCCTGGAGGTGGACGTCGAAGACGCGCGCGAATACGAGGAGGCGAAGCGCTTCGTGCGGGCAGTCGTCGATGGCGAGGAACCGGGGCGCGTCGAGGTGCTCGACTACCGTCGGGCCATGGCGCGCTGCACGCGGGCGAAACGATCGGAGAACGGGCTTTCCGGACCGATCCCGTTCAAATCGTTCGAGGCGGCGCGGGCGGGCGCGCTTCCGCAGGCTTAGACCCGGGAACGCGCGCCGCCCGCACCCCCCTACTCGACGCCTTCGGCTATGAGGGCCTCGACGAGGCGGGCGGTGCCCTCGAGGTCGGCGACGGCGATGTGCTCGTCGGCGGAGTGGAAGCTGGCCATGCCCACGCCCAGGGTGATGGGGCGCACGCCGCGGGCGGCCAGGATGTTCGCGTCCGAGCCGCCGCCGGAGCGGTGGAATCGCGGCTCGAGGCCGGCCGCGCGGGCGGCGCGGGCGATGGCCTGCACGAGCTCGTCCTCCTCGTCGAACAGCACGGCGTCGTAGCTCTTCGTCCACGCGACGTCCACCGTGCCGCCGAAGCGCGCCGCCGCGGCTTCGAGCGCCTCGGTCATGGCCGCCTTCTGGGCCTCGGCGCGCTCGGCGTACAGCGAGCGGCACTCCCCCGCCAGCGTGCAGGCGTCCGGCACGACGTTCGTCGCGCCGCCGCCCTCGATGAACCCGACGTTGGCCGTGGTGGCCTCGTCGAGGCGGCCGAGCGGCATGGCGGCGACGGCCGCGGCCGCCATCGCGATGGCCGAGACGCCGTCCTCGGGGCACACGCCCGCATGCGCGGCGCGGCCCGCGAACGCGGCGCTGAGCGTCCAGTGGCACGGCGCGCCCGTGATGACGGTGCCGGGCGCGCCGTCGGCGTCGAGCACGTAGCAGGGCGCGCCCGCGGGCAGCAGGCCGTCGGCCAGCGCGCTCGAGCCCAGCAGGTGCTGCTCCTCGCAGGTGGTGAACAGCACGGTGACGTCGGGGCGCGGGGCGTCGGCCTCCAGCACCGAGCGCACGCCTTCGAGGATGGCCGCCACGCCGGCCTTGTCGTCGGCCGACAGGATGGTGTCGCCCGCCGAGCGCACGATGCCGTCGACGACCACGGGCTCGATGCCCGCGCACGGCTGCACGGTGTCCATATGCGCCGAGAACACCACGTGCCCCGCCCGCGTGCCCGGAAGATGCGCGACGAGGTTGCCGGTGTCGGAGCCCACGCGGGCGGCCGAGTCGTCGAAGCGCACCTCGAACCCGAGCCCGCGCAGCTCGTCGGCGCATCGGGCCGCCATCGGGGCCTCGTGAAACGACGGGCTCTCGATGCGGACGAGCTCGCAGAACAGATCGAGCAGACGGCTCTCTTGCATGGACGTTCCTTCTTTCTCTCCTTCAGCCGCCAAGCTTGAACGCTCGGCAACGACGATGGGTTCGGTTACCGAAAGCCATTATAATCAGCAACAGCACCGTGCGCGCGAGAACCCGGGCAACGGGGCCGCGCGCTCCGTACCGCGAAATCGAGGGAGGTTCCGAGTGCAGGACATCATCAAAGCCTGTCGAAGCTATCGACGATTCGATGAAAGCGACCGCATCGACCGCAAGCTGCTCACCGCCTGGGTGGACGCCGCGCGACTGGTCGCTTCGAGCGGCAACGCGCAGCCGCTGCGCTACGCCATCGTCAGCGACGAGCGCGCCTGCGAGCGCGTGTTCTCGTGCTGCGCATGGGCGAAGGCCCTGCCCGACTGGCCGGGACCCGTGCCGGGCGAACGCCCGAGCGCCTACGTCGTGGTATGCCGCGACAACGATCGCACATTGGCCGACACCTTCACCGCGTGGGACGAGGGAATAGCCGCGCAAACCATCATGCTGCAGGCCGTCGAAGCCGGGTTCGGGGGCTGCATCATCGCGTCGTTCAAAAAGAGGAGCATGGCCGAAGCGCTGGGCGTCGACGCGGACCGCTTCCAGCCCGACCTCGTGTTGGCGTTAGGCAAACCCGTCGAAGACGTGCGCATCGTCGACCTTCCGGCAGGCGGCGCCACCGAGTATTGGCGCGACGAGGCGGGCGTGCACTACGTGCCCAAACGCGCGCTGTCGAGCGTGCTGCTGTAGCCCGCACCCGACGCACGCCGTCCGGGCATCGCGCGCCTACGCTTCAGCCGCCTCGTACGCGATCTCGCGCTGCGCGTCGAGGCGGCGGTTGCGAAAGTACACGATCCAGTTGACGCCGATGCAGGCGAGGTTGATCAAGTACACCGCCAAAACCCAGTTCACCGAACCGGATGCGAACTTCGCGGCGATGCCGGCCATGTAACCTGTCGTGATCAGGGCGATAAACTGCCAGCTGGAGCCAGCCGCCGTTGCCGCTTTGAAATTCTTGTACGCGTTGAGCGGCCACGACAAGCCGAAGCACACGAGCATGGCCGCTTCCAAGAGCTCTGACACGAGCCCACCATCTCCTTACCGCGCCGGATCGTTCTGCGATCGTCGGCCTCGCTTTCCTGCAACAGGCACCACCCTACGCGCTCGCCCCAGCGTTGTCCAATATAAATTTCATCTCCAATGATATGATAGATGTTATAGGATGAGCGGATA
>NZ_DBFEGU010000266.1:0-1810 GCF_048329335.1 Eggerthella sp.
CGTGCCCAGCTTGTTCACGAGGTAGCCCGACAGCAGCGAGGCGGCGAACCAGGCCGCGTTCATAGGCGCCACCAGGTAGCCGGCGGCGGTGGCGTTCAGGTCGTCGACGATCTGGAAGTACGTGGGCAGGTACGTGAGCACGCCGATCATGACGAACATCGTGATGGAGCTTGCGACGATGGAGATGTCGAAGTTCCTGTTCTTGAACAGCGACAACGCCATGAGCGGTTCCCGTGCGCGGCGCTCCGCCAGCACGAACAGCGCGCTCGCAACCGCGGTGGCAACCAGCAGGCCGATGATGGTCGGCGAGGTCCACGCGTGCTCGTTGCCGCCCCACAAGGTTGCCAGCGTGAGCGCGGTCACGGCGGCCACGAGCGTCACGGCGCCGCCGACGTCGAACGGCGCCCTCTCCGCGGTGCGGCGCGGTTTCGGCAGGAAGACGGCGGCGATGACGATGGCGGCCAGCGCGAGCGGCACGTCGAACCAGAACGCCCAGCGCCAGCCCACCGCGTCGGCGAAGAATCCGCCCAGCAACGGGCCGGCCAGCATGGGCACGGCGTAGGCCACGCCCATGATGCTGAGGTAGAGCGCGCGGCGGCGCGGCGGCACCACGTCGGCCACGATGGCCTGCGAGAGCACCATGAGCCCGCCGCCGCCCAAGCCCTGCACGGCGCGGCCGATCACGAGCCCTTCCATCGACGGGGCCAGCGCGCACGCGGCCGAGCCCGCCACGAACAGGGCCAGCGCGCCGATGAACAGCCCTTTGCGGCCGATGAGGTCGCCCATCTTGCCGTACAACGGCATGGTGACGGTGGCGGCCAGCACGTAGGACGTGGTCACCCACAGCATGCGGTTCACGCCGCCCAGCTCGCCCACGATGGTGGGCAGGACGGTGGCCACGATGGTCTGGTTCAGGGTCCCCACGGTCATCGCCACCAGAAGCCCCGCGAACACGGCGGCGACCGAGCGCCGCGACAGCGGCGGATCGGAAGCCGGGAGAGCCGTCGGACAGCCGCCGCCCGCGGCGGGTTGCCGGCCGCCGCCGGAGACGCTCCCCTCCTCCGCCTGCCCGTCGTTCGCCATCGCCTGCTCCGTCCTCGCTCGCCTGCGCCCTCGTCCACGGCGCCGGAGCGCCCATCCAGTCGGGCAAGCTTTGCAGAGGGGAGGAACGCGCGTCAAGGGCTGTTGCCCGCTCGTTACCGCAGGTGAGCGGTTCCGTTCAGCGCGACTCCCGCGGGGCGGGAAGCGGGCGGCATCACGCCAGCTCGCGATCGGCCGCCCACATGCGGGCGTACTTGCCGCCCGCGGCCACCAGCTCGTCGTGCGTGCCCTGCTCGAGCACGCGGCCGTCGCCGACGACCGCGATCGAATCGGCCCCGCGCACGATGGCCAGCGTGTGCGCCACCATCACCACGGTCTTGCGCTTCGCCAGCAGGTTGGCGATGGCCTCCTTCACGGCCAGCTCGTTCTCGATGTCGAGCGAGGCCGTCGCCTCGTCCAGCAGCACGATGGGCGCGTCGCGCAGGATGGCGCGCGCGATGGACAGGCGCTGGCGCTCGCCGCCCGACAGCCGGCCGCCGTTCTCCCCGATGCGCGAGGCGTAGCCTTCGGGCAGGGCGCGCACGAACCCGTCGGCGTTCGCGAGACGGCACGCCTCCCGCACCTCGTCGTCGGTGGCGCCGGGCCGGGCGTAGCGGATGTTGTCCATCACCGAATCGTCGAACAGGAACACGTTCTGATCGACGACGGACACGCCCGCCAGCACGCTTTCCGGCGCGTAGGCCGCGGTGTCCGCGCCGCCGATGCGCAC
>NZ_DBFEGU010000267.1:0-1801 GCF_048329335.1 Eggerthella sp.
AAGGAGTATCATCGTGGGGTTGTCGGAGAAGAGAGGAACCGTTATGCCGTCGATCGTTCGCGTCGCGTATTTCAGCCCCACGCATACCACCAAAACCGTCGCGGAAGAGGTAGCCGGCGCGCTGGCTGCGCCGCTTGGCGCTTCCGTCGAGATCGTCGATCTCACGTTGCCGGGGCATCGTCCGGCCGACGTCTCGTGCGGCGCCGACGACGTGCTGGTGTTCGGCTTCCCGGTGTACGCCGGGCGCGTGCCCGCGCTGCTGCGCGACGAGTTCGCACACCTGATCGGCCAAGATACGCCCGCCGTGATCGTGGGGCTGTACGGCAACCGCGACTTCGACGACGCGCTGCTGGAAGCCGCCGACCTGCTAGGCGAGCGCGGGTTCGACGTGGTGGCGGCGGGCGCGTTCATCGGCGAGCACTCGTTGACGGCCCGCGTGGGAACCGGCCGCCCCGACGACGCGGACGTAGCCGCAGCGCAGCGCTTCGGCCGAGAGCTGGGCGAGCGCCTGGCGCGCGGAAGCCGTCTGCCCCAACCCGCCATCAAGGGAAACCGCCCCTACAAAGAGCTCAAGCCCGGCGCCGACGTGCGCCCCATCACCACCGACGCGTGCACGAGCTGCGGCATCTGCGCGGCGCGCTGCCCGCTCGGCATCATCGACGAAGACGATCCCGCGCTCATCGGCGAGGGCTGCCTCCACTGCTGCGCCTGCGTGAAAAGCTGCCCCGAAGACGCGAAATACTTCTCGAGCGAATCCACCGACGCGGTGATAGCCATGCTGGAATCGAAATGCCTCGAGCGGAAGGAGCCGGAGCTGTTCTGGTAGGGCGCGCCGCGCTAGTCCAGCAGCGCTTCGCCCAAAACCGAGTCGAAGCGCACCGACGTACCGTCGGCGTAGGCTACGTTCCACACGCGGTAGTCGAGATGCTCGGGTACGCCGCCCGCTTCGAGCGCGCAGGATTCGCCCGACGTATCGACATCGCCCTTCGCACGACCAACGGCCTCGACCTCCGTCACGCTCGCTGCGACATCGCCGGCATCGGCGTCCGCCGCGCGCTCCTCGGCGGCGATGTCCGAGGGATCAACGCCCTGGCGCAGCGCAGCCTCCGCTTCGGCCACGGCTTCGGCAAGCTCGCTGTCCGTGGGCGCATCGCGCTTCGACTGCGAGCCCTGCAGCTCGTCGGTCCACCCCTCGCCCGTCGCAAGGTCCACCTCTTCGGAATATCGGTCGACTTCCTGCGTTTCGGGACGGTGCGCCGCCTCGTACAGCTGCGATTCCAGATAGTTGGTACGATGCGCGTCGGCTACCTGCGCCTCGATGCTCGCGCACGCGGGAATGCGGATGGCGGCGATGGCATCCGCGCCGAACGCACCCCCCGCAAGCAGCTGGCGCGCACGGGCGACGAAGCCGGCAGCCTCGGGCGGGATGGAGGAATCCTTCATGCGGATGGCGATGACCGGCCCCGCGCCGAACTTCACCTCGGCCCAGGTGAACGGCACCGGCTGCTCGCCATTGTTCTGCCTGGCATCGTTCTCGCGCGCCACCAGGGCAGACGTCTCGGCGAACTCCTCGTCGAGCCACGTGGCCAGCGCATCGCGCCACAGCGGATCGTCGTCGGCCTCGGCGGTGACCGTGTCGTCGCCCAAATCGAACCGCAGCACGTTCGCGCGCTGCGAGCCCTTCGCGGCGCGCACCACCTCGGTGGGAGCGACGGCCGTGAAGCGGCGCGCCATCTCGACGCTGTCGCCGCCCTGGTAGCTGTCCTCGTCGAGGACGATATGCAGTTGCACGGGAGGATGG
>NZ_DBFEGU010000268.1:0-9008 GCF_048329335.1 Eggerthella sp.
CACCGACACCGCCACCACGAGGCGGATGAAGTAGCCGCGCGGAAGCTCGCGCACGGGAACGACGTCCTCCGCCGGCTCGCTCGGCGCGCGCACCGCGGCCATGGTGAACACCACCGCCAGAAGCGGCAAGCTGGCCGCCATCAGCAGCCCCACCGGCTGGGGCAGCCCGATGCAGACGAAGTACAGCATGCCCGCGAAGATGAACGACCCCGCCGTGTACATGAAAGCTTGGCGCGCGCCCACCGTGCTGTACACCGAACCCAGGCGCAAGGCGACGAACGCGGTGCCCACCCCGGTGAGCGAGCAACCCGCCACGTACAGCGCCTCGCCGGCCTGGGCAGGCGCCGACCAGGCCACCACCAGCGTGGCCAGCGTCGCCATTCCCGCCAGCACCGTCACCGACAGCCGCGACTCCACGATGCGCGCCGTGACCTTCTGGAACGCCCCGGCCACGATGAGCACGAGGCCCAGCGCCGTCGTGGAAGCCAGGTACATCACCGACATGGCGTTGCCCCCGACGGAAGCCCCCGACCAGCCGAACAGCACGTCGCTGTTGTAGCTGAGGAAAATCCACGCGTAATAAGCTCCGAAGCCCAGGAACTTCATGCTGGGCCACTGCTCGTCCAGGTCCTCGAGCAGCCGCGTCGCCGAAAACCGCGCGCGATCCCGCTCTTCGCCAGCCTTCATCTCACGCATCATGTTCCTCCCCTTTACGCGGCCTCGCAACAGCCCGCGCTCCCCGTACCGCAAAGGCCTATTCTAACACCCGCTCGTCCTCCCCCGCTTCGACCCCGTCGCCGTCCTCGCCGACGCGTTTCGGAAGAAACGGAAACGAGATGGCATGCATCGGGCATGCGTCGGCGCACGCACGGCATTTCGTGCACTCGTGCATCGGCGCCGAGCCGGATGCGTCGTGCAGGTCGATGCCCTCGGGACACACGTCGGCGCACTGATGGCAGGGCTCGCCTTTGGACGAGCGCAAACACGTCGCCTCGTTGCTGACGGGACGAAACGTCTTGTTCAGCCGCGACACCAGCGACAACAGCGCGCCCAGCGGGCAGAAGCGGCTGCACCACTTGCGCAGCACCAGCACCTCCAGGGCGAGCATGGCCGGAAACACCAGCAACGACAGGGCCACCTCGTTGAACTGGAACAAGCGCCACACCGCGATGAGCGTGGCGAACGTGAGGCCCACCGGGCAGATGAGACAGAACACCGGGAACCCGAACACCGCCGTGGACAGCAGCGCGCCGCCCAGCACCCAGTTGCGCGAATCGGCCGCGCCGCCGCGCTGGGCGGCGGGCACGTCGAGCGCATCGGACGCACGACGCTTGCGCTTCGGCTCCTTCAAGCCGAAGATACGCCTCAGCAGGGGGATCGGGCAGCCCCAGGCGCAGAACGCACGGCCGAACAGCACCACCAGCGCAATACCGATGGCCAGCGCGATGAGCATCGGCGGCACCACGGTCTTGCTGGCCAGCGCCGCCTCCGCCGCGCCGAGCGGACAGATGGCCGCGATGTCGTAGATGCCCCAGGCCGACGGCGTGCCCGTACCGGTGTGCAGGGCCAGCCCCAGGCACACGAGCGCAATCACCGCCAAGACGGACAGCGTGCGCAGCAGTTTGGAGTTCCGTTTCATCACGCGCTCATCTCGCTCTCGTCCTCCACCACCGTCTTCCCCAGTCGCGCGTACGCGCTGGGACTCACCACCACGATGCCGCGCCGCGTGCCGCCCGAGAAGCTGCGGTACACAAGCGCCGGGCACACGTCCTCGCACACGCCGCAGCCGTTGCATCGGTCGGCGTCCACCACGGGATGGCCGTCTCCATCAAGCGCGATCGCCTCGAACGGGCAGGCCTTCTGGCACTCGACGCACCCCTGGTAGTAGGCCACGCAGCGGTCCTTCTGCACCACCGCCATGCCCATCTTGTCGGCCTCCGGGTCGAACGCCCCGATGGCTCCCGTGGGGCATACGCGCTGGCAGTCGCCGCAGAAGTCGCAGCTTCCCCGATGGAAGTTCAGCTTGGGCGTGCGGGCGCGTAGAAAGCCGTCGCCAACCTCCGCCACGCCGATCACCCCGGTGTGGCACACGCTGCGGCAGCGGTCGCACTTCACGCACGAGGCCAGCAGATGCAGCTCGTCCTGCGCCCCCGGCGGCCGCACGAGCGCGGTTTCGGACGCGCCGTCGGCCGCCTTCACCGCCCCGCCGAACGCGGCGAATACGGCCGCTGCGCCGCAGAACCCTGCGAACGCCCGTCGCGTGTACGCGGCCATGGCTTACGCCGCCTGGGCGCTCTGGCCGATCATCTGGTCTTCCAACTGCAGAAAGCCCTCGGTGATGTCGGCGACGCCCCGATAGAACGCGGTTTGCGCGTACGCGCGCACGTCAGCGCACAAACGCGGCACCCAGTTGGCCAGGTGCTCGTCGAAGAACGCGCGTTGCTTCGCGCACAGCTCGGCGTAGCGCGCCTCGTCGCCAGCATCGAGCGCCGCGCCCGCGCGCTCGATCAGCTTCGCCATGAACTGGAACTCGAACGACAGATGATCCTCCGGCGTGGTGTTGTCGGCCGGCAGGCCCAGCTCCTCGCCCAGGTAGAACGCCACCGCGGAATCGCGCGCATCCTGCATGAGCAGGTGCTCCTCGCTCGTGTACACCGACTCGTACGGCGGCGCCATCAGCTGCTCGTACATGCCCGCGCACAAGAACACGCGCGCGTAGTCCACGGCAAGCTCCTGGCGCGTGCCCGAATCGCGATGGCGCAGGTACTCCTTCACCGTCGCGTATCCCGCGCCCACGTACTCGGCATCCGTCGGCAGGTCCTGCTTCGTCAGCGTCCCTATCTGCTCGTCGGTCAGTTCCAGCTTGTACATGCTTGCCAGGAATTCGTAAAAGCCCTTGCGCGCGGCGTTCACCTCGGCAAGCTCTTCGCGATCATGCTGTTCCATGGTGCTCTCCTTGCATTCCCCGTTGGTTACCGGTTCCGTTGTCGACCGATCGAGCCATACGCATGAGGGGAGGGGGGGGGTTGCGTATGGCTTGATCGAGCGGCCCGGTCGGGGGCCGTCCTCCGCACGCGCGCAGGACGGCCCCTTCCCCGCCGGCATCGTCTACAGGACGATGCCGAAGTAGTTGGCCACCGCGGTGCCCACCATCCACATGACGGCGCGGAACGCGATGGATCCGATGATGCCGCCGGCGAACGCGACGGTCGCCATGGTCACGGCCGACGCGGGCTTGCTGCGCGCCAGCCATCCGCACACGAGGGGCGCGAGACCGCCGCACACGAGTGCGACCCAGAAGATGGCCGCGGCATCGCCCGTCGCCGCGCCGGACGCGAAGCCGAAGGCCAAACCGGACACGAGCGCCAGAACGCCGCCGATCACGGTTTCCAAGCCGGCCAGCTTCACGGCCTCGGCGCTCTCTTTCTTGCAGGCGACCAGCAGCAGGTACAGGCTCAAGCCGCTCGCCGCGCCGAAGCCCAGATAGCCCAACGGCAGCGTGATGGTGTTCCACGTGGTGCGCGCCTCCATCATGTAGGAGTAGCCGCTGGCGAAGCTGAACACGATGCCGATGACGGCGGCCAGCACGGCAACCGCTTTGCGGGCTCCGGCCGACGCATCGCGCTTCAGCAGGATCACGTACACGGCCACCGCCGCGATGAACAGACCGATGAGCAGCGCTTCCAGGAAGATGCCCGCCGTGGGATGGCTCAGCACGGCCATGATGCGGTCGGGGTGCGACAGGTGCGTGACCGACGCGATGCCGCCCACGACGGCCAGCACGAGCGCCAGAACGGAAGCCACCAGGTTGGTGCGCTGCGTCAATCCACGCAGCTCGTCAACGGCCACGCCGACCGACACCCATGTGCCGCAGCTGGCGATCGCCGTGAACAGAACGAGGGACCATTGGATGTCCATGCTACTCAGCCCCTTCCATCCACTCGCCGTGCATGCTGGTCATGATGTACTTCGTGCAGGGGTTGTTGCCCACGTTCGGCAGCTCGTGGATGTCCGCCGCATCGTACTTCGCCAGCTCCTTGGACACGTCGGAGTTCGGATCGTCCAAGTCGCCGTAGAAACGGGCGCCGGCGCTGCAGCTCTTCACGCACGCAGGAAGCTCGCCGTTCGCCGTCAGGTGGCCGCACAGCGTGCACTTTTCCACCGTCTTGGACGCCTTGTTCCAATCGCGCACGCCGTAAGGGCAGGCCATCATGCAGTACTTGCAGCCGATGCACTTCTCGCGGTCGATGAGCACCACGTTGTTGCCGTCGCGGTAGCTGGCGCCGGTGGGGCACATGTGCACGCACGGGGCGTCGGCGCACTGCTGGCACATGGTGGGCAGCGGGTAGCGCGTCATGTTCGGGTAGTCGCCGAAGGGCCCGCGCTGCAGCATCTTGTTCCAATGCTCGCCCAGGGCGATGTCGTTCTCCATCTTGCACGTGATCTCGCAGGAGTAGCAGCCCGTGCAGCGATCGAGGTTCACCACAATGCAGTTATGCGCCATAATCGAACACCTCCTCGGTGGGATCGCTCGGCTGCGGCATCCAAGGCTCGAACTGCTCGGGCTCGGTCCACACGCCTTCCGGAGCAGCGGCGTCAGGCGTGACCTTCACCTGGAAGCCGCGCAGGGTATAGGTGCCGTACTCGGGATTGTACGGCTCGTCGTTCTTGGTCAGCACGTTGATGTTCATCACGCGGTAGGCGCGCTCGGGGTCGGTGTCCAGCAGCTCGGGTGCCCAGAAGCGCTCCTGGTAGATGACGCCCTTGGCGATAGCCGTGGTCACGCGCGCCTTCCCGTGCGTCTCGCCGCGACGGCTGGCGATGGTGCACCACTGGCCGTCCTCCACGCCGTAGGTCGCCGCGTCGTCGGGATGGATCCACATCTCGGGCACGGGGTAGATCTCGCGCAGGTAGGGTATGTTGCGCAGCGTGCCGTGGTGGTACATAGGCAGACGGCCCTCGGTCAGCACCAGCGGATACTCGGTGTCCGTGAGCGGGCTTTCGGCCGGCTCCTTGTAGTAGCACAGCGGCTCGTAGTCCTTCGAGGCCGGCTCCAGCACCAGGTTCTTCTCCTCGAAGCACTGCGACCAGGGGAAGCCCGTGCGGCCCAGGATGGTGTTGGACTCGCAGTACACCTCGCACTTCTTGGAAGGCGTGCCGAAGCCCTTCTCCTTGCCCGTGGCCTCGTCAACCGCCTTATAGCCGTAGTACGTGCGGTACTCCTCTTCGGTGCACCACTCGAACACGCCCTTCTCGGCCGCCTCCTCCCAGCTCATCTTCAAGTTGTTCAGGTGCAGCTTCTGCTTCTCGTACTCGTTTCTGTACATGGGGATGCCGTTCGTGCCCTCGGCCGTGAAGGCCTCCTGCGCGTGGACGTTGCCCATCTCGGCCATCTTCTGCACGATCTGCGTCCAGATGAGGCCCTCTTCCACCGTCTCGAACAGGTGGGTGACCGCCTGGCGGATGACGATGGCGTTCAGCTGCGGGATGACCAGGTTGGTTTCAAGCCACTCGGCAGAAGGCAGCAGCATGTCGGCGCACAGCACCGAGAACGCGGTCGGGTACATGAAGATGTGGCAGACGAAGTCGAGGTTCGGGACGATCTCGTCGAGGCACGTGGCGTTGCCCAGCACCACGTGCTTGTTGCCGGAGCGCTCGAACCACGCGTGGATCTGGTACGGATCGCCGTCCTTCATAGCCTTGAACACCGCGGGGATGAACGCCATGTCCCAGTCCAGCAGGCCCTTGTGCTCCTGCACGCCCAGGCGCTTGAGCATCTTGTCCTTGTGCAGGAAGCGCGGCGTGTTGGGAATCTGGTCGCGCGCCGGGCAGGGCTTGAAGCTTTGCAGCATGGCGCCGGGCTTCTGCACGTTGCCCATGAGGTATTCCAGGTTGAGGGCGCCGAGCGCGCACTGCTGCGACTGCTCGTACTGGTCGATGGGCACGCCCTGCATGATGCCGGACTGGCCGGTGGTGTAGATTTCCAGCGCCTTCTCGATCTGGCCCTCGTCGAGCCAGCAGATTTCGGCGGCTTTCGCCAGCGTGAACTCGTCGACGCTCTCCTTCAGCAGCTGGCCGCCCGTGGGGTACTGCTTGCCGTCGATCTCGTAGGAGCCGAACAGCGGCGGCTTCACGCCTTCGTTCATGGGGTATTCCAGCACGACGGGCTTGTTCTGCGCCGGATCCCAGATGACGTAGTCCTTGTCGGTTCCCTCGAGGCCGCACTCGGTGGGCTTGAGGGTCAGGCGCGTCTCCGGGTTCACGAGGTAGGGCATGTTCGTCCAGTTCGTGCAGAAGTCCTCGTCGTACTTCTTGTTGTCGATGATCCACTTCGTCCACGCCATGAGCAGCGCGGCGTCGGTGCCGGGACGGATGGGCAGCCACACTTCGGCCTTGGCGGCGTCCATGGTCATGCGCGGGTCGATGACCACGGTCTTCAGGCCCTTTTCGCGGGCGCGCAGCTCGGCCAGCGCGCGGCCGCCCGTGGCCACGGAACTGTTCGACGGGTCGGTGCCCCACAGCACCAGGGAGTCCACCGGCGAATCGGTGAAGTAGTAGTCCCAGCCGTTGGAGTCGCTGAACGACAGGTTGTTGGGCTTGCCCATGCCGTTGGACAGCTGCGAGGCGCCCATGCGCGGCAGGTAGCACTGCGCGCAGCCGGGCTCCCACACGTTGGGCGTGTTGATGGCCTCGCCGAAGCGCTTCACGTTGCTGAAGTGCGGGTTTCCGCCACCACCGGTGGACACGGCCACGCATTCGGAGCCGTACTTCTCGTCTATCTCGATGAGCTTCGTGGCGATCTCAGTGATGGCCTCGTCCCAAGTGATGCGCTCCCACTGGTTCTGGCCGCGCTCGCCCACGCGGCGCATGGGGTACTTGTTGCGGTTGGGATGGTACAGCGCCTGGATGCCGGCCATGCCCTTCGCGCACAGGCCGCCTTGGCTCATGGGGCTTTCGGGGTTGCCCTCGATCTTGATGACGCGACCGTTCTTCACATGCGCCAGCACGGCGCAGCTTGCGATGCAGGCGCGGCAGGCCGTCTTCACGATCTTCACGTCGCCGCCGGTGTCGGCGTGCGCCGGATCCACGTTCACCAGGTCGTCGCTCACGGCGACGCCCAAGCCGCATGCGGCGCCCAGCGCCGCCGCCGACTTCACGAAACTGCGTCGCGTGATGGTTGGCTGTGTCATGTTCCCTCCTTCTTCTCGTCTTCGCTTGCTTGTTTGCTTGCTATCTCAGATGGGAGCGCCCGTTTGCGCGGGCGGCGATCGAGCAGCGCTTTACCCGACCAGGGCCAGCATCTGCCGGCCGGCTTCCGTGGCTTTCCACGAACCGTCCCATGTAAGACCACCCACGGTCTCCAGCTTGGAGATGAAGTAGCTGGGGAATACCTGCTTCGGATTGCTCAGCGCAGGGTTGCCCTCAAGCGCCTGCTCGATGGCGGCCTTCGTCGCGCCGTCCTCGCACAGGGCGAGCACGATGGCATACGCCTGCGCGTAGCCGGCAGGTTCGTCTTGCAACATGCGGCCGAACCGCTTCGTCGGCTCGAACCGCGCCAGCGCCGCCCTGCCCGCCTCGGTGGTCCGCACCGTGTAGTCGACGGGCTGATCCTGCTTCTCGTCGCCCGGCTCGCACGCCGGCTCGGGAACCTCCTCGGCTTCCACGCCGCCGCAATCGATCATGATGCGCAGCAGCGCGTGGGCGTTCTGCGTGCTGAGGTTCAGCTCGGGACGCTGGCCGATGAGCGTCTCGGCCTCGCGATAGGGCATGCGCGTCTCGCAGACGGCAAGGCACGCGCACAGCGCCAGCGTGTTCGCGCGGTTCGCCTTGAGGCGCTTGACGACGGCTTCCACCGTGTCGTCGAAACTTTGGTCGGCAGCAACGGCGTCGGCCTGGTTCGCGTCGGCACGCTGATTGGCAGCGTCAGCCTGGGTCGCGTCGGAGCGCTGGTCGTCTTGTCTCATGATGTCCCCCGTTTCGCTCGTCTGATAACGCCCCGCCGATTCCTCCTCTCGGCTTCGAGCGACTTCACCTTACGGCGCGACGGACGGACGGAAAACGTCCGTAGTTCGTGAAAACGTGCGGCAAGCAAGGATATTTATGGGTGACGAACGCCACCAATAATGGATGAGTAAGGGTGTTGATCAGGTAAAACGTCTTGAAAGCGTACGAAACCCCTCTTTGCTGGCACACGATCAGACTTTGTTGCTATACATTTATATAGTTGCTATACTATATGGCATAGCATTGTCGAAGGGAGGTTTGTTATGTCGACGGAAATGGCGCAGATGAACACGCGCATCAGCCGCTCGCTCAAGGAGCGCGGCGATGCGGCGCTGGAGAAGGCCGGGATGACGCCGTCGCAAGCCGTCCGCAAGCTGTGGGACTTCGCCGCCCGCAATTCGCATAACCCGCAGATCATACAAAGCCTGTTCGACACCGAAGACGAAGCGGAGAAACGCGAAGCCGAGGAAGAGCGCGCGCGAAGGCGGGCCGTCGCTCTCAAAAGCGCGAATATCGTTGCCGACGCGTACGAACGAGCGGGGATCGAGCCTTCGGAGTGGACGAAGAACGCGTCGTACGCCGAGATGCGCGAGTACGCCTTGATGGAACGCTTGCGGGAGCGAGGCCTCGATGGTTAGCCAACGGCCCTCCCTCCTCATCGACACGAACGTCTGGCTCGACTATTTCCTCCCTGATCGTGCGGGAGGCAAAGAGGCGATCGACCTCATCGTATTCGCTTTCGAGTACGAATTCCCTCTTCTTTACCCCGCTGCCATCGTGAAAGACGTGTTTTACGTTGCCGTCTCGACGTTCAAGCGCATCGCTCGCGCAGAGAAGGGATCGCTCACCCAAAGCGACGCGGTAACGGCAACCGAAACCGCGTGGGGATGCGTGAACAGCATGCGAAAACAGGCCACCGCCGTGGGCGCGGACGAATCGGACCTCTGGACGGCGTGCAACCTCCGCAGCGTCCACAACGACCTCGAGGACAACCTGGTGGTGGC
>NZ_DBFEGU010000269.1:0-4649 GCF_048329335.1 Eggerthella sp.
CGCCTGGGCCTTGCACGGCTTTGGCACCGCATACATTCGAGTGACCGGAGGGATCACGTGGATACGTCTGCAACAACCAATCATGGGGAATCGAACAACGCGAACGGCGGCTTCTCGCGCAGGACGTTCGTCAAGGGCGGCTTGGCCGCCGGCGTCGCTGCGCTGGGCGGAATGGCGCTGACGGGATGCGCCGCAGCACCGGCTTCATCGAAGCAGGCGGCTGCCGCCGACGCCGCCGCTCCGACCGACGAGATCACCGCGCGCCTGGTGGAGCGCGTGCACGACGCCAACCTGCCCGACGCGGCGCCCATCCTGCCGGTGGAGCCGCCGGCGTCGTGGGACGACGAGGCCGACGTGGTCATCGTCGGTGTGGGCGGCGGCGGTATCGTGGCCACGGCGTTTCTCGCCCAGCAGGGGCTCAAGGTCATCGGCATCGAGAAAGAGGGCCAGGTGGGCGGTGCGAGCCGCCATGCCTGCACGTTCGCCAACGTGTTCGGCGGCTCGAAGGACCAGAACGCGCTGGAGTTCAGCGTGCCCACGTTCCCGCCCGACGTGAAGGCGTTCACCCGCATGTACGAGGAGCAGAACGCCTACTCCATCGACGAGAAGTTCCTCATGAACCAGCTGCTCATGTCCGGTCCCGCGTGCGACTGGATCATGGAGCAAGACGGCATGAACATGGAATGCTTCGGGCCCATCTGGCACGACGCCGACGTCCACGCCGGCAAGCAGAGCGTGGTGCTGGGCATGAACAACCCCACGAACGCCATGGAAGCCGTTGCGCTGGCAGCGGGCGCCGACATCCGCCTGTCCACGAAGTGCGAGAAGCTCGTGGCTGACGGCGGTCGCGTGGTGGGCGTCGTGGCCAAGGGGCCGGATGGCAAGGAGCGCTACGTCAAGGCCGAGAAGGGCGTCATCCTGTGCGCGGGCGGCTTCGGCATGAACCGCGACCTGATCCGCGCCTACCTGCCGAGCGCCTACGAGGGCACCGTGCAAGGCGGTCCCATGCCGTCGCATACGGGCGAAGCCTTCCGCATGGGTCTGGGCATGGGCGCCGACTTCTCCGGCTTCGATTCGTGGAGCTGTTGGGAAGGCGCCATCGACGAGGAGACGGCCGGCGGCGACGGCCAGTTCTGGCACTATTTCTGGCACGGCGAGCGCCAGCTGTTCCACAACCCGTGGCTCATCATCGACAAGCGGGGCAACCGCCAGCCGTACTTCGCAGCCACGCAGGAGCTGTTCGCGAACCCGGGCGGGCAGATGGGCGACCTGAGCAACTGCGCGGCCTGGATGTCGGCGGTGGGCCACCATGTGTACTCCATATGCGACTCCGACTTCCCGACCACCGTGTTCGAGAAGAACGTGCTCACCGACGAGGGCACCGACCGCAACCGCATTCCCATCACCGACCCGAGCACGCTGATCGACACGAAGGGCCTCGTGTCGGCAGACTGGCTGGCCGAGGTCGACGAGGCGGTGGAGCGCGGCGCCGTGAAGAAGGCCGACACCATCGAGGAGCTGGCCGATATGCTGCTGCTCGACCGCGACGTGCTGGTGCGCGCGGTGAAAGAGTACAACGAGCTGTGCGAGAAGGGCGTGGATGACGAGATGTCCACGCCGTACGACCCCTCGTGGCTGCATCCCGTGGTGAAGCCGCCGTTCTACGGGGCCATCATCGGCAGCCAGATGGCGAAGACGATGTGCGGCCTGCGCACCGACGAGCATCTGCAGGTCATGCGCGAGGACGGCTCGCTCATCGAGGGTTTGTACGCCAACGCCACCACGGCAGGCGGCCTGTCGGGCGAGGCGAACTACGGTTGCTTCTGGAATTCGACGGTGTTCGGCGGCGTGGGCACCAGCTGGATCACCGGGTGGATCGCGGCGAAGTCGCTGTTGGACGCCCAGTAGGGTTGCGTCGGCGCGTCGGATCGGCTTCCGGCGCGCCGCGCTCAGCGCCGCATGCCGTTGCGGATGAAGCCGACCAGCTTGAGCGCCAGCGGCTTCGCAAGCGTCTCGCGATAGGCGAGGCACAGGGGCAGCTCGATCCGGTCGCTCGGATGGAACGGCAGGAAGACCGACTGCGGGTAGGCCTTCTCCATGCGCGGATCGAAAGGCTGCAGATGCACCCCGCCTCCGCTGCAGAACGCGTCGATGGCCTCGTCGTTCAACGGCACTTCGCGAAAGCTCGGATCGAAGCCGTGCTCGTGGCAGGCGGTAATGAAGGCGTTGGTGAACAGATCGAAGTCGAAGGGGCTTCTGATGGGAACCCCTTCGAGGTCGGCGATGCGGACGGACGCCCGCCTGCCGAAGGGGTTGGACCTCAGCGTGATCACGCGCGTCTCCACGGGGCCGAGCGGCACGAGCCTGATGCCGGGGCGCTTGTAGGTTCCGTGCACGAAGCCGAGGTCGATGGCTTCTTCCTCCAGGGCGTTCAGGATGGCGGTATCGGACATCTTGAACGTGGAGACGGAGCACCCAGGCGTGCGGTAGACGAACTCGTCGATGAGCGCCACCGCTTCGTGACCCTTGTTGAAAAACAGGTAATCGAGCGGGAACGACTTGAACGCGATGGCCAGCGATTCCGTCTGCCGCGCGCCCGCGCCCTGCGCTTGCACGTACAAGTCGATCTCGTCCAGCTCGCGCAGCACCGCTTCGGCGTGAACGAGGATCTCGCGGCCGTTTTCGGTGAGGCGCATCCCGTCGTCACGGTCGAACAGCTCGAACCCCATCTCGTGCTCGAACGAGCGGATGGCCTTGGAGACGGCCTGCTTGGAGACGTACAACTCCTCGGCGGCCTTCGCCGCGCTTCCGCAATGCGCCACGGCCGACAGGTATCTCAACTGATGAAGCTCCACGCAGCACCTCCCCTGTGCTCGCTTGCGCCCGCGCAGGCGCTATCCGCGTCCCAGCTTGCCCTTCACCTTGCCCACGATGGAGCCGACGAAGGCGGCTTCGGGCACGCGCAGCTTGATGGACAGGCCGAACGTCACCACAAGCGCCACGATGCCACCGGCCAGCACGTAGGCGAGGGCCTGCGGGATGGAACCGGACAGCGGCGCGACGAACATCTGCAGCGCGAACAGCACGCCGCTGCCCGCAGCGGCGCCCAGGCCGCCGAACAGAAGGCCGCGCGCGCACGCTTTCGCCACCGACCGCAGGCCGAACGGCCCGAGGCGGCGGCGCAGGTAGGCGAACAGGCACACGTCGGCAACCACGTAGAACAGCACCTCGGCCGCCGCGATGATCTCGATGGGGAAGCGCTCGACGTTGGCCGCGCCGAACATCGTGAGCGCGATCTGCGCCGCACCGGCCACGAAGTTGAACGCCGCGAACACGCCCATCTTCCGCAAGCTGGAGAAGATCTTCTGCAAATACGTGTTCACGCCGTACACGGGCAGGGCGAAGGCCAACACGGTCATGTACGTGGCGATGGAGTTGACGTTGTCCATGGTGAACGCGCCTGCATGGTACAGGGTGACCAGCGGCAGCGCGAACACCATGAGGTACAGCGCGAAGGGGATCATGAAGAACAGGATCTGGTTCGTGCCGCCGATGATGCCGCGCTTCACTCCTTCGGCGTCGCCTTCGGCCTGCATGTCGGCAAGTTCGGTGAACATGGCGGTGGTGATGGGCACCGCGAGAAACGCGTAAGGGAGCGTGAACCATTGGCGCGCGTACAGCAGGATGGAGGGGCCGTTGTCGGAGAACCCGTAAGCCGCCGCCGTCTGCACCGAAACCACGATGGTGGAGCACAGCATGACGAACAGCGCGGGGATGCCCAGCCCCAGCGTCTCGCGTAGCGCGGGGTCTCGGAAATCAACGCGGGGACGTATGCGGATGCCGTTCTTCTTGAGCGCCGGCAGCTGGATGGCCAGCTGCACGAACACGCCCAGCGGGTTGCCGATGGCGATGATATACAGCGCCATCTCCTGGTTCTGCGGCGCCACGACGGCGTACAGGATGAACGTGGCGATGACGATGACGTTGTTCGCCACGGGCGCGATGGACGACCACAGATAGTCGCGATTCGCGTTGAGCAGGCCCGACACGATAGCGCACGCTCCATAGAACACGATCTGAATGGCGAAGAACTGGAAGAAGAACACCGACTGGGCCATCTCGGTTTGATCGGAGTAGAAGCTTTGCGTGTAGATGGCCACCGACGGGAACGCGATGCACAGCGCGGAGATGATGCCGAGGAACAGCACCACGAGCGTGAGCAGGTTCGACGCGTACTGGTTGCCGGCCTGCTGCCCCAGTTTCTTCTTCACCGACAGGTACACGGGCAGAAACGCCGTCACGAGGATGCCGCCCACCACCATCTCGTACAGCATGTTCGGCAGCCCGTTCGCCACCTGGTACGAGCTGGACAGCAGCGTCGATCCCAGCGCGAACGCCATGATCCACGTGCGAGCGAAGCCGGTGATGCGCGAGATCATCACGCACACGCTGATGAGCGCCGCCGACGACCCGACAGCGGCGGCGGTGTCTTCCGGTTCGTGTTCTGGCTGCGGGACGCGGGTCAGCGTGCGATCGGCGCCCGCGTGCTTGCTGATGATGGGAAGCTCCGAGGTCGATCCGGGAAACGCCGCCCGCTCGGCGCGTGAGCTGGGCACCGAGCGGCGTGCGGCTTCGCGCGGATCGGGGGT
>NZ_DBFEGU010000270.1:0-2390 GCF_048329335.1 Eggerthella sp.
GTGAGCAGCTGCCGCTGGCCCTGGCTGATGTTGCTGGCGTCCTCGTTGATCTCGGTATCGAAGCCCTCGGGCAGCGTCTGGATGAAGTGGTGGACGTAGGCGGCCTTCGCCGCCGCCTCCACCTCCTCGTCGGTGGCGTCCAGCTTGCCGTAGCGGATGTTGTCGCGGATGGTGCCGTGGAACAGCCACGTGTCCTGCAGCACCATGCCGAACAGGCTGCGCAGATCGTCGCGCGCGAAATCGCGGATGTCCGTGCCGCCGATCTTGATGCAGCCCGACTGCACGTCGTAGAAGCGCATGAGCAGCTTGACCATGGTGGTCTTGCCGGCGCCCGTGGGACCGACCAGCGCGACGGTCTGGCCTTCCGACACCTGGGCCGAGAAGTCCTTGATCACCGGCTTCTCCGGATCGTAGCCGAAGCGCACGTGGTCGAACTGCACGTTGCACTCCACGTCGGCGGTACGGGCGGTCGCATGGTCGGGCTCCTCCTCGGGCGCGTCGAGGAACTCGAAGATGCGCTCGGCGGCCGCGGCCATCTGCTGCAGCACGTTGGACACCTGCGTGAGCTGGGTGATGGGCTGCGTGAAGTTCTTCACGTACTGGATGAACGCCTGGATGTCGCCCACCGTGATGATGCCCTGCACGGCCAGGAAGCTGCCGGCGATGGCGACGGCCACGTAGCCCAGGTTGCCGACGAACGTCATGATAGGCTGCATGAGGCCGCTGAAGAACTGCGACTTCCACGCCGACCCGTACAGCTTCGCGTTCGTCTCGTTGAAACGGTCGACCGTGCCGTCCTCGCGGTTGAACGCCTTCACGATGGCGTGACCCGAGAACGTCTCCTCCACGATGCCGTTGATCTTGCCGAGCGTGCGCTGCTGCGCCACGAAGTACTTCTGCGAGCGCTTCACCACCACCATGATGAGCACGATGGAAACCGGAAGAATGACCACGGTGATCAGCGTCATGAGCGGGTTGATGGACAGCATCATGATGAGCACGCCGACGATGGTGGTCACCGACGTGATGAGCTGGGTGACGCCCTGGTTCAGGCTCTGGCCCAGCGTGTCCACGTCGTTCGTGATGCGCGACAGGGTGTCGCCCACGCTCGTGCGCTCGAAGTAGCCCATGGGCATGCGGTCGATCTTGTCGGCGATGGCGCCGCGCAGCTGGTAGCACGTGCGCTGCGAAACCGAGCTCATGATCCAGCCCTGCACGAACGAGCATGCCGCGGACAGCAGGTACAGGCCCAGCGTGAACACGAGGATCCGCGCGATCGCGTCGAAGTCGATGCCGCCCGAGCCGTCGATCTTCGCCACGATGCCGTTGAACAGCTCGGTAGTGGCCGTGGACAGCACCTTCGGCCCCACGATGTTGAAGATGGTGGAGCCCACGGCGAATACGAGCACCACCACGATGGCCGCCTTGAAGCGACCCATGAAGGCGATCAGCTTGGCAAGCGTTCCCTTGAGGTTCTTCGGCTTCTCGCCGGGCATCATGCGCCCGCCGGGACCGTGGCCCATGGGTCCGCGGCGAGGTTCCTGCGCCTGGGCGTTCTCCTGCGCGCTCATGCCGCATCACCTCCGTTCAGCTCGGCTTCCGACAGCTGGGACATCGCGATCTCCCGATACTCCTCGCAGGTTTCCATCAGCTCCTCGTGCGTGCCCTGGCCCACGATGCGGCCGTCGTCCAGCACCACGATGCGGTCGGCATGCAGCACCGTCGAGATGCGCTGCGCCACGATGACCACGGTCTTGCCGCCCAGGCGCGTGTGCAGCTCCTGGCGCAGCGCGGCGTCGGTCTTGTAGTCGAGCGCCGAGAAGCTGTCGTCGAACAGGTAGGCGCGCGCCTCGGTGGCCAGCGCACGGGCGATGGCCAGGCGCTGGCGCTGGCCGCCCGACACGTTCGAGCCGCCTTGCGACACGCGCGTGCCCAGGCCTTCCTCCTTCGAGGCGACGAATTCCGACGCCTGGGCGATGTCGACGGCCTCCCTGATGCGGTCGACGGGCATCCCCTCGTCCGCGTAGGCCACGTTCGACTCGATGGTGCCTGAGAACAGAAACGCCTTCTGCGGCACGTAGCCCAGCTGCTCGCGCAGCGCCTGCTGCGTGACGTCGCGCACATCCACGCCGTCGATGGTGACCGAGCCCTCCGTCACGTCGTAGAAGCGCTCGATGAGCTTGATGACCGTCGACTTGCCCGATCCGGTGGAGCCGATGAGCGCCGTGGTCTTGCCGGGCTCGGCCGTGAAGTCGATGTGCTCGAGCACGCATTCCTTCGAATCGCCGTAGCGGAAGCTGACGTCGTTGAAGGCGATGGTCGCGCCCTCGCCCGAGCGGCGCAGCTCGGCGTCGCGGGCCTTGTCGGCGGCCGGGTCGCAGATGGTGGGC
>NZ_DBFEGU010000271.1:0-14981 GCF_048329335.1 Eggerthella sp.
ACGATGCGGAGGCCGCCCCGTCGGCGAACGTCGCCGTCAGCTCGTGCTTGCCCTCGGCGAGCTTGGCCAGGTAGTCGGGCGACAGCGTTACCGTCATACCCTCGTCTGAAACCGTGTAGTCAGTGCCCAGCGCGAGCTCAGCGCCGTCGACCGCCAGCGACAGGAACTTGTCGCGCGGCGCGTCGATGGCGAACGCCAGACCCGGCTGCCCCGGCTTCCACGTGCCGTCGGCGCCGGCGGTCACCTGGTAGGCCTTCATCGTCTGCGTGGTGAAGGACTCGCCGTACGCCCACGCCGACGCCAAAGCGTCGTCACCCTCGCCTAAGACCGCCTGCACGCGCCACTCGTAGGAGGCGCCCTGAACGAGACCGTCCAGTTCGCACGCAGGAACAGTCAGACCGGTAATCTCCGTCCATTCGGAGCTGCCGGCAACACGGTACGCCAGCGAGAACGCCGCGCCGTCCACATCGGCGGCCGCCCACGAAAGCGCGGCGTCCGTGAAGCCGACCTCGCCCACCGCAAGGCTGCTCGGCACGCTGGGAGTCACGCGCACGCGCGCCTGGTTGCTGACCACGACGACCGGCTCCGGTGCCGCGAACGTCTCGGCAACTTCGGCAACCTCAGGCGTTCCGGGCGCCTCGTTCGTCTCAGGCGCTTCATCCGCCTCGGTCACCGCAAGCGGCTCGTTCGTCTCGTTCGCCTCGGGAGCTTCGTTCATCCCCAGCGTTTCATTCGACGCGGCGACCTCGGCCACGTCGGCCACCTCAGGAGTCTCAGGAGTCTCAGCCGCCCCGGCGACTTCGGCCGCCCCGGCGCTCGGGGGCGCCTGCGTGGCCACGCAGCGCACGTAGCCGGTGGTGTTGGCATCAAGCTTCAAGATCCGACCCGTCGCATTGGGGATAGTCTCCCACGCGTCCTCGGGAGAACCGAGCGAGCGGTACTGCCATTCGTACGAGACATCATCGGCATCCCCGCGGTTCGTGAACGCCGCAAACTTCGCCTGTTCATCTGCCGCAACCGCCACGTCGGGCGGCCATATGCGCGCGACCTTGAGCGACCCGCCCGATTGCGTGACGAACCCACTGGCGGCCCACTTGCTCACCTGGCCGCCCTGTACGGCCTGCACCTGCCACTCGTAGGACGTGCCGGGCGCAAGACCCTCGATAGTGCAGGTCATGCTCGCAGGATCGATCTTTTCCGCAGGCACAGCAACCCAATCCAGATCCGTTGCACCCTCCTCGCGGTACCGGACGTTGAACGAATCGACCGTTCCCGGCCCCGCCCACGTCCACGCAAGCGTCGCCGTATCCCTCGTCGCCTCCCGCACGTCAAGGCCGCTCGGCGTTGCCGGCGAAAGCGCCAGCGTCACCTCGCTGCTCTCGATCGTCTTCGACTTGCCGCCCGGCGCCGTCGCCGTCACAACGCAGCGCAGGGAGTACTCGCCCGCCTCCAGGTTGGCGAGCGACAGATGGGTGCGCTCGCCCGTCTGGCCGGGCAGGTTCGTCCACGTGCCGGCCAGCTGAACCTGCCATTGGTACGCCAGCGACTGGCCCTCTCCGACTCCGGAAGCCTTGGCGAGGAAGTCGTCGACCAGCGCGCTGTCGCCCGCCACCGCATCCACGCGCTCGGGAGCAACGACCACGCTGCCAAGCATGCCGTCCGGCGACGTCGTGGTGAACGCAGGGCCATCGACCCACGCGGACGCCACGCCGTCGGCCGACACCGCGCACATGCGCCACTCGTACTTCGTGTTGGGAGCAAGGTCGGTAGCGGTGCAGGGCGATGCCGTAAGCTTCGGCACCGTGATCCATGCGTCCGCGCCAGCCGTCCGGTACAGCAGCGTGAAGGAGCCGCCGTCAGGCAGCGCGCCGCCCCATGTGAACGTCGCCGTCGTGTCGCCGATATCCTTCACTTCCAGGCCGGTCGGAACACCGGCAGGCTGCACGCGCACCGATGCCTCGTTGCTGGCCACCGGGGCGGAACCGTCGGCCGTGTACGTCACCTGGCAGCGCACGTAACCGCTCGTCTTGACGGGAAGCGTCACGCTACTGCCCGTTTCGTTCACGATCTTCGTCCACGCATGGGGATCGTTGAGATCGGAATCGAGCGCCCGCTTCTCCCACATATATGCAAGCTCGCCCTCGCCTACCATACCGTCGAGGTTCGTAGTGGCCTTCACCGTAGCCGACGCATTCGGCTCCACCGCCTGGTCGCTCGGGTCCACCAGCACCGATTCAAGCTTCAGGGCAGGATGCTCCGAGGCCGTGACGAACAGGTTCGCGAACGACGGAAGCGACTCCACGCCGTTCTGCACGGCCTGCACACGCCACTCGTAGACCGTCTCGGGCTTCAGGCCTTCAAGCACCAACTCGCGAGCATTGCCCGCAACCGTAGCGGTCGTCAACTCCCTCGCACCGCTTTCGCGATAAAGAACCTTGAACTCGTCGGCCTGCGACAAGCCGCCCTTTTCCCACGTCCAGGAAAGCTCAGCCCCGTCAGACGAGATGCCCGATGCCGCCAGGCCGGCAGGCGCGGCGGGCGCGAGCGTGCAGGCGACCTCGCTGCTATACACATTGTAAGCGTCACCCACGCTCACCTTACAACGATACCTACTCGTTCCGGCCGCAGTCGCGTCGTTTGCTACGATGCTCAGCGTTTCGCTTGTCGCGTCCGGCACAGATACCCAACTCGTGCCCTCCTTGCGCTCCCACTGGTACTTCTTCTCGCGGCTGTCGTTCGTTACGACGGTATTGGGCATGGCCGTGAACTCGAGGGTGCGGCCGTTGCCGATAACCGCCGCCGCCCTCATCGGCGTGGCGGCGACCTTCGGCGTGGTGAACCTCGGACCGTCCACCCACTCCGTATGGGGACCGCCCTTCCAACCTTCTATATTATCATTCAGCACGGTACGCACGCGCCATTCGTAAGTTGCATCCGGCTCCAGATAATTGGGAAGCAAGGTGTAGGAACCGTTCCCCCGATGGTATCCGGCCTTCCACGGCACCTCCACCCACTCGCTTGCGCCAACCTTACGATAGCTCAAGTCAAAGCCGAGCACCGTATCGGTCGTTTTACGCGAGTCGTCGCATTTCCAACGAAGCGTGATGCCGGGGTTGTCGCTAAAATTGCTGTATATCGATGTGGAAAGATCGTACGGCAGCTTAGGCTCAACGCGCACGCGCGCCGGATTGCTGTCCACCGGGTTGCCGGCCACGCCGTCGATGGTCTGCGTCACCTTGCAGCGCACGTAGCGGTTCGTGTCGACAGGAAGCGTTATCGTGTCCGCTGTTTCGTTCGCGATTGTCGTCCAAGTTGTCTTTTTATCGCGAGGATCGACCGTGAGTTCGCACTGCTCCCACGCGTACGCGAGGGTGCCAGGATCCACCTTGCCGTCCACGTTCGTGGTCGCCTTGAGCGTGACCGCCTCGGTCGCGCTTGCCAGATTGTCGGACGGCGTCACCTCCACCCAATCGAGGTTATCGCGCTCTTTCAGCGTGGTGTTGAACGTTTCGACCTCCGACCAAGGCGATGCCACGCCGTTCTGCACGGTCCGCACGCGCCATTGATAGGTGAGATCCTCGTCATCCAACGAGGACATCACGTACGCCATGCTCTCGTCGTAGTCGAACGTTACCGATTTCCACTCCACCGAAGCACCGTCTCCTGCAATCTTTCGATAGTTCAGCTCGAATTGCACCTCGTCCTGCTGACCGACGGCACCGTCCCACGCCCAGTGGAACGTGGCCTCAACATTCGTATGATTAGGATCATCAGGGTAAAGTCTATGGATATCGGAGACGGAAAGATCAGTCGGCGCGGCGGGCATCACCGTTACGACGGACTCGTTGCTGTCGAGCGTCTTCGTCTTGACGCCGCGCGTGGCCGTGACCTCGCAGCGATAGGTATGCGCGCCAACCGACAGGCCCTTCGCGGAAACCTGCAGCGCATCATCCGTCGCACCGTCCACCGGCACCCAATCGGAGCCATCAAGGCGCTGCCACTGGTAGGTCAGCTGCTCGTGGTCGCTATCGGCATCGGTTTTCGCCGTGAGCTCGATGGTGCGATTGGTGTCAACCATGACGCTCTTCGCGCTCGGCGTGACCTCGACCCTCGAGAACACGATCTCTTCCGGCAGGGTGGTGAACGGAGGACCTGTCACCCAGTCGCTGCACAACTGTTCGGCGCTGTCGCCGTAGGCGACGGAGCGCATGGCCCACTCGTACACCGTGCCCGGCTTCAAGTCGGTCAGCTGGAGGGCGTTCCCCGAATCTATCCTTGCGCTGATCCACTCGCTCGAGCCGACGGCGCGATACGTGAGGTCGAATGCAACGCCACTCGCGCCTTGAGTCCAGCTGATGGCAGCGGTCGTTTGATTCATGTTGCTGACCGTCAGGCCGCTCGGTGCTGCAGGCATGACGCGCACGCGCGCTTCATTGGTGCTGATCACCGACGTGTTGGACAGCGGCTGCGCAAACACGCTGGTAGGCGGCGCATACGTCACCGTGCAGCGCACATAGCCGACCGCGCCCTCACCAAGCTCTATCACGCGCGCCGTCTTGCCTTCGAGCGTCGTCCATGCATTGGGATCATCGGGATTCGAACCCAGATCCCGCTTCTCCCACTTGTAGGTCATGGTCGCGCCTGTACTCAGCATGTCGTCCACGTTCGTGTACGCCGTGAGCTTCGCCTTCTCGGTCGCGCTGGGCGTCTGGTCCACCGGACCCACCACCACACGCGTGAGCTGAGGGATCGGCGACAACGATTGCGTCACGAACAACGACGTGGCCGAGCATGCCGAAGGCTCGCTGTTGTCCATCACCTGCACGTACCACTCGTAGGTGGTGGCGGGCATGAGGCCGTTCAGCGTATACTTCGCTTCCGTCAGGTCGGCCGAGCTAGCCCATTCGGCGACTCCCGATGCGCGCCAGAACACGCGGTAGGACAGCCCGTCGACAAGGGAGCCCTCCCACGACAGATCCGCTGTGGCCGCCGTTATGTCCTGAGCCAGCAACGAGGTAGGGGGCTTCGCCGTCGTTCTGAAGCCGACCGGCTCGCTGGTTATGGTTTTCAGCGCATCGCCGCCCTTGCTGGCCGTCACGACGCAGCGGTACAGGCACGAGCGCGGTTTCGTATTCACCGTAGGCGCGTTGTACGTGGCGAACTTCGCAGCCGTGCCCGAGAATTCTTCGATATCCTTCCACTCATCACCGGTCGCGCTCTCCTGCCACAGATACGACAGCGTCTCGTCGGTTTCCACGCCGTCCAAGTTCGTCATCGCCGTGTACACGATGTTTCCGGGGGTACCCGCCACAGCCTCGCCCCAGCGCGGCGTCACCGACACCGTGGCCAGCGCGCTGGGCTCTTCGAGCGTGGTGAACGTATCGGCCTGAGCCCACTCGGACTGCAGCTCATCGCGCACCACGGCCTGGACGCGCCAGGAATACACCGTGTTCGCCTTCAAGCCCTCCACGTCGCACGACGTGCTGGATCCCACGTTGTCCACAGTTATCCAGTCGTTCTCGCTCGGCTTAGGGCCTTCCGCATACTGCACCTGGTACGTGACGGGACGCACGTCGTTGCTCGCCCAGCTCAGATGCACCGAGACGATGTCCGGCTCGGCCGCAAGCTGCACGGGCTGCGCCACGGGAACACTCGTCAGCAGCAAGCCGGTGGAGCTGGTCACGCTCTTCTGGTCGATGCCCACTACCTTGCCGTTTTCGCCGATCGTCGTTCTCGTGGATGTCACGATGCAGCGATAGCCGTCAACCGACCCGCCCTCGGGCGCCGTGACGGAAAGTTCCTTCTTCGCACCGTCTTCGCCTTCCACGTCGACCCACGCCTCGCCGAACGCGTTGCGCTGCCAACGGTACTCCAGCTGCTCCGGCAACATGCCGTCCACGTTCGTTGTCACCTTGAACGTCACCGTTTCGCCGGGTTCCACCAGCTCCTTGTCCGGGGACACCGTGGCCGTCTCGAGCCCGCTCGCAAGCGGCGTGGTGAAGGACGTTCCTACTTGGCTGCCCGAAGCAATGAACCCTCCCTGCGGCGCGGCGTCTATCAAGACAGAATACTCCGAGTTGGGCTCCAGCCCATCAAGCTGACATGCGCCTTCCGCGGCGTCGTCGGGAATGGTGACAACCATGGAGCGCTCGGGTTCTACAACGTCTTTCCCATTGAACTTCACACGCGAATACCGCACCACGAAACGACGCACTTCGCCGTTTGCCTTCCAGGTAACCTCACCCGTGGTGGGGCTGGTCGCCCGCGACTTCAAATCCGTCGGCTTAACGGGAGTCACGGCTAGGTAAGCCGCTGCACTGGCAGCGCTCACCGTCTGGCCGCTGTTGCTATTCGTCGCCACGCAGCGGAATGCACCCACCTGCTCCGCGCCCACGCCCTTCACCGTGAGCGTCGTCAGGCCGGTGGCCGGGTCGGTGGCGATAGCGTCCTTGTCGCCCGGCTCGACAGCGGTGAACTCCTGCTCGCTCACGCCCTTGTGCTGCCAGGCGTACGAGATCGCACCGCCGTCGCCCACGCCGGCCTGCGCCGTGAACGTCGCATCCTTGCCGGCCTCCACCTGCACCGACTTCGGAACCTGCGAGAACACGGGCGCGTCGATGGTGGGCGTCGGCAGCGTCGTCACGTCTGGCGCGGCCACGAAGTCGCTGGTCACGCCATGCGCGAACGCGGCGACGCTCACCCGGTAGGCCGTGTCCGGTTCAAGGTTCGGCACTTCGTAGCGCAGCTTGCCGGTATCGTCCGGCGTCAGGCTGCTCGCAGCCGCCGAGTACGTCGTCGCGCTCACCGGATTGCCGTCGGCATCCAGCTTCGCGCACTTGATCTGATACCCCTCGGCATCCGCAACCGGCATCCACGAAACCGGGATGCTCGCAGGCGTCGGCGCGTCGCACGTGACATCCGTCGGCGCGGGCGGCGCGATGGCCACCGTCACGACGTTCGATCCTCCCGTTACCGACTCGTCGGGCGAACTCGCCTTCACGCCCAGCTTCCACTGACGCCCGTAATCGGCGGAGGTCACCGTATGGCTCAGGGTTGCCGTGTGGGATTGGCCGTCGCCCTTATACCTAACCTTTTCGCCCTCGGGCTGCCAATCCTTGTCGCCCTCGCGCCAGGAGTACCACTGCACCTCGACATCGCCATTCGGGAATTTCCCGCTCTCCGGCGTGTACACGGCCGAAAGCTTAAGCTCGTCGCCCAGGTCGGCCTCGCTGACGTTGGCCGCAGCCGTCCAGGTGCCCACCCTGGGGGTGGGCAGCGTCTTGATCCGCTCGCCGTCATTGTATTGCGCTGTGGCGATAGTGCTTTTCGCCTTGCGGGAATCGGCGGTGCTCACGTACAGGCCGTCATAGGAAATAGAACCGCCCAGATCGTCGATCGTCGCCTCATAGTGCGTCTTGCCCTCTTCCGCCCGAACGATTCGCTTGTGGCCGGCCAGGTCCACCTCGTATTCGCGCGTGAAGCCCTCCGCAGGCGCGTCCCAGGAAACCGTCACGCTGTGCGACCCGATATCCTTCACGTCCAGGTTCTGCGGCTTGGTGGTGTTGTGGACGACGGGAAGGGTCGCCGATGTCCTCATGGTTTCCGAAATGCCGTACGTCGGGTTGCCCTCGTCGTCAAGGTTCATCACGATGGCTTGCACCCACACCCACTGCGCTTCCCTCGGATCCCACGGCTGATCGGGGCTCTCGAAGTCCTCCGGGAACCTCACCTCGTCGGTTTCGGTCGTGACGAAGTCGTAGAACGCCGTGTCGACGTACTTCTCTTTGCTGAGCATCCACGTGTACTGGACGACATGCTTGCCGTCGTTGTAGTCCGCCCAGTCATAGTCCACGCTGATGGTAGAACTCTTATGGTCGCCAGGAAGGTAGCACATGGCGTATTCGTTCTCCCACGAGATTCCCACCTTGCCGCTGGTAGCGAAATCCTGCTTCGCGGACGAGCCCTTCAGGCCGTCCGTGTCGGCGCGCACGTATACGCGGTGCTCTTGCTGGGTGTGCTGCGGGTCGAGCGTGACTTCATAGGTGTTCCCATACACCCGGTTGCGGTCAACCTCTACCCAGTTGTCCGAGTCCTCTTTGCGCTCGATGTTCACATAGTAGCCCTCGGTCGGGACCGTGCGCCCTGAAGCGTCTTTCCACTCCCACTCAGCCTTCACATGCGTGTCGTTCGTCACCTCGACGTTCGTTATCTCCGGCTCGGGAACGGTCACGTTCAGCTCTTTATACGACTTTTCGCTTATCGTGTCGACGGCCGCCGGCGGCGTGGACAGCTTCACCCGGAAGTACGCCCCGTTCAGCTTCGCCTCGGCGTTCAGCGTAGCGTACGCGCGCGCTTCTTTGCGATCGCTTTTCCACGCAACGCCGCGAATCGGGTTGCCCTGCTCGTCTTTGGCGAACAGCTCGTCGGGCACGTCGATCCAACCGCTCTTGCCTACGTAATACTGCCACTGGGCAAACACCTGGCGGTCGTCGGGCTGCGCATGCTGGTACTTCACGTTCGAGGCCAGGTTGAACGGGGCGTTGACGTTCACGTTGCTGTCGGAGGAGGGCCAGTGGAGCACTACACCGTTTTCCACCACAGGCTCCTCCGTCACCAGCACTCTTCCGATCTCGGCCGGGATGCTGTCAGCGTAGGGCACCGTGAACGGAACGCGGTACGGCTCGCTTTCGCCCTTGTAGCCGGAACCGTCGATGTTGGAATGGTAAAACCGGCGGGACACGCACAGCGTGTAGGTTTGCCCCTCTTTCAAATGCTGGTATTTCAGCGTGCCGGAAAGCTCGTTGTCCAGGTACATATCGTCTCCGGGAGAGGTGTTGCTGGGGCCGCCTTCTATCCACACCCGGTGCCTGAACTCACCCGTCTTGTCGCCCACCAGCGTCTGGAGGGAATCGTTCGTTATCTTGAATTTGACGTCGTAGGACTCTGTGTCCATAACCTCGTCTCTTGCGCTGTCATCGTTGAAGATGGTGTACTCGCTCAGCGCGATGGACGTCACCTTCGCTTCCGACTGCGGGACGCCCATCACGATGTTCGCGGAACCGGTGTAGAGCGTGCCCATCGTGTTGCCGTTCTCGTAATACTCTATCTTGATGCGGTAGTCCCCTTCGGCTTGCTTAGAGGACTCAAGGTCGAAAAAGAACTGGTTCGGGGCGGCGGAGAGGCGCAGGTTCTCGACGTTTTTGTATTCGCTCTTCCGGTCCTTCCGGTACTGCAGCTGCGCCCAATAGCCGTACGAAGGGCTCGTCGAGTAGGTGGTATAGAAATCGAAGGAAGCCTCATGGCTTACGCCTTCGGCAACGGCGGGAACCGTGCAGTTCTCGGGCTGACGGGTTATCTCGAACGGCAGGCTTGCCTCGGCCCACTGCGCGTACAGCGTGACGGTGTAGTTTTCGTCGTCTCGGTAATCGTACAGGTTATCGGAGCTTTCGCTGATCCATTCCGCCTTCGGGTCGTTTCCGTCCTTCATGGTCGCCCAGCCAAGAAATGCGCGAGTGTCGTTTTTGTCCTTGGGATTGACGCAGGTGGCCGTGGGCAGCGCGCCCACCGGCTCGTCCTTCACGACGGTCTTCTTCCCGTTTTCCGGATTCATGGAGCAGCTGTATCCGGTTCCGTCGGGCCTGTTCAAGTCGAACTCCACGGTAGCCACGGAGGGCTCGTAGTAAGCGTACAGCGTGACGTCCCCGCCGTAGATGCGCTGGCCCGGGTCGCTGGCATCAGAGGACTTGAACTCCCGGGGCGGGTTGCTCCAGAAACCGCCCTCGTCGGGCGGATCGGGCGTCCAGTAGGCAAACCTGTAGCCTTCGATCTTGGAGGAGAACGTCTTCAGAGACGTGGTCTCGTTCCACTCAACGGACTCTTCAAAGGTGTAGCCGTCCGTGGGGTCTATGAACGTTACCGTGACATTCTTGCCCTCGCCGACGCCCGAAAGCTTCTTGGAGCCGGTGTACATGTCGTCGTTCAAGTAATCCGTGGCGTAACCGCGGCTGAATTCACCCGAAGAAATCAAAGTGCCGTTGCGTGTGGTATCGCTGACGGAGCCCCACGGCGCGCTTTCCGTCACGGTCAGCGACTCCCTGATCTGCGTGGACACGGCATGGCCGAACAGGCCGGCGGCGTACTGCGTCGTTGTGGCGTTGGGCTGAACGGAGCCCTTGTTGTAGCAGGAGTGAACGTAAACCCAGCTATTGTAGCGAGTGTCCAGGTATCCCACCAGGCCGCCGGTATAGCCGATGCCGCTGAAGCTGTAGATGCTTCCCCGGTTGTAGCTGGTCCCCAAACCGAACCCGACGCCCTCGGTGAAAGACAGGTAGCCCACCAGGCCGCCGGCGGAACCGCCGAGCTTGTCGTTCGAGCCGTTATCGCTTTTCCCGTCGTGTCCGAACCTGCTTTTGAACGAGCCGCCCATCGACTTGACCAGGCCGTCGTTCGTGCAGTACTTCACGCGGCCCTTACGGTCCGTGTCGCCCAACTGCACGATGCTGCCCGCAATGCCGCCGGCATGCCCCTCCGCGGACATGATCTCGCCGAAGTTCGCGCAGCGCTCGATGACGATGCTACCGGTTCCGTTGTCGAAGAACGAGCCGATGAGGCCGCCGGACGCCTGGTCGCCCCATACGGACGCTTGGTTCGTGCAATCCTCTATCTTGAGCTGGCGGTCTTTGGAGGTGTCGCCCTCGGCGCCGATAGTCTCGAACAGCGTGGCTGCGGAATCGCCGCGATCCACATTCGCATGCTTCGTCGAGCCGACGAAATGGAGGTCTTTGACTTTCGTGGTGCCCGTGCCGCCGGGCTGGCCGCCGGTTGCGAACAGGGCGCCGTGTTCGCCGCTGGTGAGCTGGAGCTCGATCGCGTGGCCGTTGCCGTCGAGTTCCGCCGCCTGCAGGTCGGGGTGATTCATCTCGTCGATGACGTCGTCGGTGACGGCGCCGCCGTGCACCGTGCCGTCGGGACCAGGAGCGACGAGGTGGTCCATAAGGCGCGCGTGCTGCTGGCGCTCTTGAACCTCGCCCATGGCGTTCAGCCTGTCGCACCATGCGATGAGGTCGTCCGTGGTGTAGATGAGCACGGGGTCGTCGGCCGTGCCGGTGCCCTTCAGCTGGTCGGCCGCGTAGGCGGGCGCCGGGGCTGCAATTCCGGTCAACGCGAGTAACGCGGCGAGCATGCCCGTCGTCAGCAGCGCCGCGAACGCCGCCCGCCTGCCTCCGTGCTCGCGCTTCAACACTTGACCCATACCGCACCTCGTTCTCGCAGGAAACACACTTCAAGCAAAGTTTACCGAGGTGCGAAGGTAAAAACCGTTCTTAGGCACGAAAGGGGTTCCTATGGCACGAAACGCATCCGATCAAAGGGTGCTCGGCAGGACGAGGCGCAGGCGGAACATCCCCTCGGCAGCCTCGCAGGTCAGATGCGCACCATGCCGTTCGGCGAAGGCGGCGATGCTGCGCACGCCCACGCCGTGGCCCGGCCGCTGCGGCTCCGGAAGCCCCTCGGAATTCAGAGGCACCGTTCCGCAGCACGTGTTCTCCACCTCCAGCGCCAAACGCGGCTCGCTCGCGATGCGCACCGCGATGCGTCGACGCTCGCCGGCGGGCTGGTCGGCGCAAGCGGCTGCGGCGTTCTCGACGGCGTTCGCGCACACGCCGGCGAACTCGAGCGCGTTCACCGGCAGGTCGCGCGGCACGTCGCACGACGCCTCCACCTGGACGCCGGCGGCCATGGCGCGGCCCAGGTACAAATCCAGTAGGGCGTTCACCCCTGCGTTCTCGCACCAGCGACGCACGGCCGCCTCCTCCACCGCCTCGTCCACGCCTCCCAGCGCGGCGAGCGCCTCTTCGTCTTCGCCGGCGCGTACGAGCGTCGCGACGATCCCCAGATGATGGCGCAGGTCGTGGCGCAGCAGGCGCATCTTCTCGTCGGAGGCGCGCACGGCCTCGATCTGCCGCTCGAACGCTCTCGCCTGCTCCTCCAACAGCCGTTGCGCCTCGGCGAGCTGCGTGCGCCGCGCATGCTCGCGCAGGGCGACGAACACGATGGCGTAACCGGCCAGCGCCATGGCCAGCGCCAGCATCACGATGGCGATACGCATACCCTCGCCCTCCACCGCGCCCACGATGTACACGATGTAGAACAAAGCGTAGAACGCCAAGGGTATCAGGCACAGAAGCCCCCATCCGCGCCGCATCGTGCGCGCGGCCTCCAGATAGTACGGCCGGAAGAAGCGAAACGTCGCCCATACCAACGGCACGGCGAGGACCGCACGCACGGCCAGGTTGACCGCCAAGGCCCGCGTCGGATCGACCGTCAGCGACGCGGCATGCCCCAGCATCCCGATGACGGCGTTCAACTGGATGGCCGTGAGGATGGTGAACGCCACGACCAGCGGCCGCTGCCGCGCGATGCCGAGCAGCAGCGCGAACGCTGCGACGTTGCCGGTCAGGGGGTAGAACCTCAGAAACGTCTCAGGACCAGCCAGCGAGAACACGGCGAAGTTGCCCAACGCGATCAGCGCCACGCCGCCGACGAACGCGACGAAGGTCGTCGCGCGGCCGAAGCGGCTCTCCGTCAACGCGTACATGATGAACAACGCAACGACAAGCCCGGCCAAGCGCAGCACGAACGTCGGCAGATCCCCTTCCATCGCCATCTTTCCCTTTCCGTCCGTCCACCCGTCCGCTCCAGGGCGGCGCGTTGCATTATACTGTTCGCCAGACGACCCGACCGCACGTAGGCGATTTCCGTCCATGCACAGTCTGGCACGAAACGCGCCGATCTGGCACGAAAACATCCGTCGCTTTTCGACGATACCGCCAAAATGGAAAGGAGGTTCCATGACGCGCCGTATAACCGATATGCGCCGTTCAGGCGAACCCCTCCCTGCCGGCATGTATCGAAGAAAGAGACCGATGAGAATCGCCATCGTTGACGACTGCGCGCCCGATGCCAAAACCCTGGAAGACGCGATCCGCTCCCATCTGGACAAGCGGGGACGCACCTGCGAGCTATGCCGTTTCCACGGCGGCGACGACCTGTTCGAGGCGACCGACGCGCTCGCCTTCGACCTCGTGTTCCTGGACGTCTTCCTGGACGGCGCCAACGGCATCGACATAGCCGAGCGGCTGCGGCGCGAGAACTACCCCGGCCTCATCATCTTCACCACCGTGTCCAGCGAGCACGCCGTGGACGGGTTCCGCGTGCGCGCGTTCCACTACCTGACCAAGCCGTTCACGCCCGACGACATCGCCGCCGCCCTGGACGAGGCCATCGAGCGCCTCGCCGGGGACGAGACCATGCTGCGCATCCACGACGGGTCGGCCGTGATCAACGTGCCGCTGTCGCAGGTGCGCTCCATCACCGCCGACGGGCACTATCTGAACCTCAGCACCGCGAACGGGCCGCTGCGCTGGCGCCAGTCGTTCGGCCGGCTCGCCGACATGGTGGCGCCGTACCCACAGCTGTTCGCGTGCAACCGCGGCATCATGGTGAACCTCGCCCACGTGGACGACCTCACCGACGACGGCTGCTTCCTCATGGACGACGGCTCGAAGCTGCCCGTGCGCCGCTCGTCGCGCGCCGAGGCGCGCAGCCGCTATTTCGACTACCTGTTCACCCACGTGCGGAGGTAGGCTTCCATGGGAGAGGACGTTGCCGGAGGGGTTCTGTGGTACGTCGTGCGCAACGCGCCCACGTTCCTGGCGATGTTCTTCCTCATGCTGCTGGCCGTGCGCGGGCGGCTGCGCTTCTCGCTTGGGGCCACCGTGGGCATGGCGCTGGGTATCGTCGCCGCCGTCAGCCTGGCCTGCGGCATCGGCGTGGCGGCCTTCGCCGGCGAAGAAGGGGTCTGGGCGACCGTTCCCGTGCTGGCCGTCTCGCTGCTGTCGCTGGCCGCGCTGACGAAGCTGCCGTGGGGCAAGCGCCTGTTCGTGTTCTTCAGCGCCGCGACTGCCGTCGCCATCGCCATCCTCGCCTACGACGTGCTGCTGCGCACAGTGGCGTTGGAATGGAGCTTCGGGGCGCGGCGCGTGCTGGACGCCGTCGTGTGCTCCGCGGGCCCGCTTGTGCTGGCGCCGCTGTTCGCCCGCACCATCTGCTGGGGCGTCGAGCAGGTGGACGACCCCGCGCTCTGGCGGCGCCTGGCCGCGGTGCCCGCGGGGTTCTTCGTCGCAGCGAACGCGCTGTATATGTTCGCGTACGCGGTGGAGTTCCTGTCGAGCGGCTCGGATGCGCTGTACGCGCTGGCGGTGGGCGTGCTGGCGTTTCTGATGGTGGCGTCATACCTCATGCTGTTCTCGGCCCTGCGCACCGTCATGGAGAACGCGCGCCTACGCGAGGCGGCCCAGCTGGAAGAGCTGCAGCACGAGCGCTATCGGAGCCTGCGGCGCACCCTGCGCGACACCGCCAAGGCCCGTCACGACTTCCGCCACCAACTGCTGGTCATTCGATCGTTCGCCGACGAGGACGACGTGCAGGGCCTGCGCGCGTACCTCGACGAGCAGGGAGCCGGCCAGGCGCAGCGCGAGCCGGGCGCCTACGCGCTCAACTTCGCCTTGGACGCCGTGGCCGCGCATTTCGCCGAGCGGGCGCGAGCCTGCGGTGCCGACGTGTCGCTGGCCTTCGCGCTGCCCGAGCGCCTGCCACTGCCCGAAGCCGATTTCTGCATGGCGATGGCGAACCTGCTGGAGAACGCCGTGGAAGCCTGCGAGCGCGCGGTGCGCGAGGAAGCCGGAGCGGACGGGCGCGGGTCGACAGCGCAGGACGGGGCGCGCCCGCTCTTCGTGGATGCCGAAGCGCGGATCGAGGGCAACGCCGTGCTGGTTTCCGTGCGCAACAGCTGCACGCCGTCCGACGCCCGCGCGCTGGCCGCCGCAGCGCCGGACGGCGTGCTGTCGAGCGACGTGCGCTCGGCTAAGCGGGAGGGCGACGGCATCGGGCTGGCCTCGGTGGCTACGCGGGCGAGGCGCTAC
>NZ_DBFEGU010000272.1:0-3488 GCF_048329335.1 Eggerthella sp.
CCAGGTGAGCAACACCATGATGATCACCATCTGGGTGTTCGTGGGCATCGAGGGCGCGGTCGCGATCTCCGGTCGCGCCAAGAAGGAACGCGACGTGGGCAAGGCCACCATCATCGCGTTCATCTGCGTGCTCAGCATCTACCTCATGGTCAGCGTGCTCAGCATGGGCGTCATGCCGCTGTCCGAGCTGGCTCAGCTGGAGAACCCGGCGCTTGCGGGCGTCATGGAGCACGCGGTGGGGCAGTGGGGCGCCATCCTCATCAACGGCGGCGTGGTGCTGTCGCTGGTGGGCGCCATGTTGGGCTACACCGTGCTGTCCAGCGAGTCGCCTTACGAGGCGGCTGAGCAGGGCGTGTTCATCAAGGCCTTCGCCAAGACGAACAAGAAGGGCGCCCCCATCGTCACGCTCGTGGTGACGAACGTCATCATCGAGGCGTTCCTCGTGGTCATGCTGTTCTCGGACAGCACGTACCAGTTCTTCTACGCGCTGTCGGCCGGCATGATCTTGCTGCCGTACCTGCTGTCGGCCGCGTACTTCGCCAAGCTCACGTTCACGGAGCCGGACGCCTTCAAGGGCAAGGTGGGCGGCAGCCTGGTGCTGTGGCGCATTTTCGGCGTGTTCGGCGTGGTGTACAGCTTCTTCCTGGCGTGGGCGTCGGGCGCGACGGGTCTCACCCTCATGTCGCTTCTGTACGCGCCGGGCATCCTCATGTACATCAAGGGCAAGAAGGAGCGCAACGAGCCGTACCTCAAGAGCACGGTGGACAAGGTGGTGGTGGCCATCATCCTCATCGCCGCCGTCACGTCGCTCGTGCTGCTGTTCACCGGCCAAGTGGTGCTGTAGGGACGCGAGCTGCATCGCTTGGAAACCCTTGCGAGCTGTCGTTCGATGCGTATAATATGAGGCGAGCCGCAGGGAGTTGGTGCTCCACACGGCTCTCGGATCGCTTCGGCGGTTTGGGTTTACTTGGAGCGCTCCTTTCCCTTGTGGGACTGGAGCGCGTCTTTTATCACCAGGGCAAACTCGATGATACGAGACATCAGCTTCAACAGCAATTCGGCCAACGCAAGCAAATCCAAAGCGGTCATGGTCTTCACCTCCATCCTTCTAGAATAATGAGAGGGAGAGGCACCAAGCCGCCGGATCGAATCCGTACCTACAAGTATAGCGGGCCCGTTCTACGTTTCCATGGCGCGCATCACCACGGAAAGCCTTCCCGACCTTGCGCGGTTCCAGCGCCGTTCCAACGCGGATTCCATATTCCTTGCCATCGTTTCCCACGTGGTTTCCATGCGGGCAACCCGTCGATCTAGCGAATTCCCCGTTCCCCTGGCGGCATGCGTCCTTTACACTGTCCTGCAAAGGTTCGTTGCGTCTGCGAGATGACGCGACGCATGAAGACGGAACGACGACGGAGGCGGCACGTGGAGCTTTTGGAGGAACGCATCAGGCGCGACGGGGTGGTGAAGTCGGAGGGCGTCCTCAAAGTGGACAGCTTCCTCAACCACCAGCTGGACATCGATCTGTTCGACGCGATGGGCGAGGAGTTCAAGCGGCTGTTCGCCGACGCTCCCATCACGAAGATCCTCACGATCGAGGCGTCCGGCATCGGCATCGCCTGCGTGGTGGCGCGCCATTTCGGCGTGCCGGTGGTGTTCGCAAAGAAGGCTCAGAGCATCAACCTGGACGGCGAGATGTTCACGACACGCATCGAGTCGTTCACGCACGGTCGCGTGTACGACGTCATCGTGTCGAAGAAGTTCCTGAACGCCGACGACCATGTGCTGATCATCGACGACTTCCTGGCGAACGGATGCGCGCTGAACGGCCTCATCGAGCTCGTCGGCGAGGCGGGCGCCACGGTGGAGGGCATCGGCATCGCCATCGAGAAGGGCTTCCAGCCTGGCGGCGACGACCTGCGCGAACGCGGCTACCGCCTGGAATCGCTCGCCATCGTGGAGCGCATGGACCCCGAGACGGGGGAGATCGCGTTCCGATGAAAGCATTCGTACACGAGAACCTGTTCAAGCTCGACGGCGACATCCCCGTCGTCCGCGCCATTCCCTACGGCATCCAGCACATCCTCGCGATGTTCGTGGCGAACCTCGCGCCCATCCTCATCGTGGGCGCGGCGGCCGGCCTCGCGGACGATCAGCTGGGCATGCTGGTGCAAAGCGCCATGCTCATCGCGGGCATCGGCACGCTCATCCAGCTGTTCCCGCTGTGGCGCGTGGGGTCGGGCCTGCCCATCGTTATGGGCATCAGCTTCACGTTCGTCACCGTGCTCGTGGGCATCGCGGCCACGTACGGGTACAACGTCGCCATCGGCGCCATCATCGTGGGCGGCATCATCGAAGGCGTGCTGGGTCTGTTCGCGAAGTATTGGCGGCGCATCATATCGCCCATCGTGGCGGCCGTCGTGGTCACGTCCATCGGCTTCTCGCTTTTGGGCGTGGGTGCCTCTTCGTTCGGCGGCGGCTCCGGCGCTGCCGACTTCGGATCGCCGCAGAACCTGCTGCTGGGCACCATCTCGCTGGTTTCGTGCCTGGTGTTCCAGGTGCTGGCGAAAGGCAAGACCAAGCAGCTTTCGGTGCTGTTCGGCCTGGTCATCGGGTATGCATGCGCCGTGGTTGCGGGGGCGGTCGACTTCAGCGGCTTCCAGAGCATGGAGCTGTTCGCACTGCCGCAGCTCATGCCGTTCACGCCCGAGTTCAACCTGGGCGCCATCGTGTCGGTGACGCTGATCTTCCTCGTGTCGGCCACCGAGACTATCGGCGACACCTCCGCGCTGACCATGGTGGGCCTCAACCGCGAGGTGAAGGAGAAGGAGCTTTCGGGCTCCATCGCCTGCGACGGTTTCGTCAGCTCGCTGTCGGCGTGCTTCGGCTGCCTGCCTATCACGTCGTTCTCGCAGAACGTGGGCCTCGTGGCCATGACGAAGGTGGTGAACCGCAAAGCCATCGCCACGGGCGCGGTCATCATGATCCTGGCGGCGTTCCTGCCGGTGATCAGCGTGATCTTCGCGTCGCTGCCTGAGGCGGTGCTGGGCGGCTGCACCATCATGATGTTCGGCAACATCATCGTCAGCGGCTTCCAGATGATCGCGCGGGCGGGCTTCTCGCAGCGCAACATCCTCATCGCGGCGCTGTCGCTGGCCGTGGGCATAGGCTTCACGCAGGTGTCGGCCCTGTTCGCGAACTTCCCCGAGCTGATCCAAAGCGTGTTCGCGCAGAACTGCGTGGCCGTGGTGTTCCTGGTGGCCGTGGTGGCGAACCTCGTGCTGCCGAAGGACGCCGGCATCGAGGGCGCGACGGCGATGTCCGAACGTTCGACCGCCGAGGCGGCGCCGAGCGTCGACGAGGACGGCGACCTGGCGACGGCGTGACGCCCCGCGGTTGCCTGGGCGCGTGCGGCGACGCGCCTCGCGGATGTTCCTGAGTTTCCGGTCGCATCATCGCCCCAAAAACACGCCTCAGTCGCTGGAGCG
>NZ_DBFEGU010000273.1:0-4908 GCF_048329335.1 Eggerthella sp.
CTGCATGACGATCCGGCCACGCGCTGGCGCGTGGGCGAGGACAAGCTGGCCACCATCGGCAACTACGAGGAGGCGTACCGCCTGTACGACAACCTGCTGAAGGGCAGCGACTTCTCGTTCGCCCCATGGCATCTCGTGAACGGCGAGGACAAGCGCCGCGCCAACCTGCAGATCGCCGAGACGCTGGTGAACGCGCTTACGAGCGCGTTCGAGGCGGCGCCCGACGCCGAAGCCGCCGTAGCGGCGGCCAAGGCGCAGGCCAACTCCGCCGGCGCTCTCGATGAAGCGCCCCTGTTCGGCCGTTCTCCCGAAGAGGAGGCGCGCGTGCGCGAGGAGGCGGAAGCCGCCGCAGCCGCTGCTTCCGCCCGCGCTCCGCGCGTTTCGAGGTTCCGTCAGGTGGACGACCCGCCGTGCCTCGAGAGCGTCGACCACGCGCTCGCGCTCGACCCCGAGACGTACAAGGTCGAGCTCAAGGCCCAGCAGGAGCGCCTCAACAGGCTGGAGATGGAGATGTACCAGAAGCGCATCCCGCTCATGATCATGTACGAAGGCTGGGACGCCGCGGGCAAGGGCGGCAACATCAAGCGCGTGGCCCAAGCGCTCGACGCCCGCGCCTATACCATTTTTCCCAGTCCCGCCCCCACGAAGCCCGAGCTGCTGCATCCGCACCTGTGGCGCTATTGGACGCGTCTGCCGAAGGCGGGCCACGTGGGCATCTACGACCGCAGCTGGTACGGTCGCGTGCTCGTGGAGCGCGTCGAAGGTTTCGCTTCGGTGTCGGAATGGACGCGGGCGTACGACGAGATCAACGAATTCGAGCGCGATCTGGTGCGGTGGGGCGCCATCCTGCTGAAGTTCTGGGTTGACGTGAGTCCCGAAGAGCAGTTGCGACGCTTTCGCGACCGCGAGCAAGATCCTGCGAAACAGTGGAAGATCACCGATGAGGATTGGCGCAACCGCGACAAGTATCCCCAGTACAAAGCCGCGGTCGAGGATATCTTCCGCTTGACCAGCACGCCGTTCGCCCCCTGGATAATCCTCGAGAGCGACGACAAGCGCTACGCGCGCGTCAAGGCGCTCAAAATTATCAACGACGCCCTGGAAGCGCGCTTGCGCGAAAACTGAGATCGCGTTACTATGGGCAGCAGTACTCGAAACGACCGTGCGCATTCGCGCGCTTGAACGAAAAAAAGGGGTAAACAGTCATGACTCTGTTCGGAATCACCGTGCCCATGGAGGCTATCTGGGTCATCGTCGCGATCATCGTCCTCGTCATCGTCGGCTTCATCGCGAAAGGCTTCATCGACGAGATGAAGAAGTAGCCGCTTCGGCGAACAGCGGTCCCTATCGTGAAAATTGCGTTTTTGCGAACATCGCGCCCCCATCATGGGGGCGTTTGTTTATTATGGTAACGGTCTGGCGACGGCGGGGTTCCGCTGTTTGAAGATCATCCCGAAAGGTGAACATGTCCGAGTACCGACAGCATCCCGGCCCTGCTCCAAGCGGGCGACCTGCGCAGCAGCGCGCGCCGAGGGGCGCCGCGCCCGACGTGCGGGCAGGGGCGCAACCGGGCGCCTACCGGCCGGCCACCGCGCAGCATGCCGCCTACCGCTCCGCTCAGCCTGCCCAGCGCAGATCGGCTGGAGGCGGAGGCTACCCGTATCGACAGCAACCGACCTATCAGCAGCCCGGTTCCGGACGGCCTCGGAAGAAGAGCGGGCCGTGGCGCGTGGTGTTCTGGATCGCGCTCGTGGTGTTCGTCGTGGCGCTGGCCGCGCTCGGTGCCATCGGCTTCAGTTACTGGCAGGGTCAGCAAACCTATAACGATGTCGCGCGGGAGGGTTTCACGCCGCCCGACGATCTGTCGGCCACGTCGCTCGCCGACTTCACGGTGGACTGGGATGCGCTCAAGGCCATCAATCCCGACACGGTGGGGTGGATCTACATTCCCGGCACCGTGGTGAACTACCCCATCGTGCAAGCGGCCGACGACGAGAAGTACCTTACGCACGACTTCAAGGGATCGGAAGGCTGGATCGCCACGTTCGGCGCCATCTTTTTGGCGGCCGAGAACAGCTCCGACTTCTCCGACCCGAACAACATCATCTACGGCCATCATCTGAACGACGGCTCGATGTTCGCCTGCGTCGCCGATTTCAGCGATGCCGCCCAGTTCAACGACCATCGCACGGTGTACATCCTCACGCCTGAGGGCAACTACGAGCTGAGCACGTTCGCGCTCGTGCATGTGGCGGCCGACGATCCGTTGGCGCAGACGCGGTTCGCCGATGAGGACGAACGCGTGGCCTACGTGCAGGACAAGATCGACCGATCGGTGGTGCCCGCTTCCGACATACCTGCTGCTTCCGATATCAAACACACCTTCGCCCTCGCCACGTGCGACAATCTGCCGTCGGACGGGCGTTACGTGCTGTATTCGTACGTGAAGGCCAGCACGGTGGGCGAGGGCGACGGCGACGTCATCGACCCCGATGCCGTCGCGGCCATCGATTCCGCAGAACAGGAGATCGCTTCATGAGCACGTCCATCCTGCCGGGCGAGCGCCCCGACCGCCTCGAAGAGGAGTGCGCCGTGTTCGGCGTGTTCGCTCCCGGCGAAGACGTGGCGCGCATGACGTGCTTCGGCTTGCAAGCGCTGCAGCATCGCGGTCAGGAGAGCGCCGGCATCGCCGTGGGCGACGGTGCGACGGTCATGGTGTCGAAAGACCTCGGCCTTGTGACCCAGGTGTTCGACGAAGCAAGCCTGGCCGCGCTCGAGGGCTTCGTGGCCGTGGGCCACGCGCGCTACTCCACGAGCGGCGGCGCCGCGTCGTGGGAGGCTGCGCAGCCGCACATCTCGGCCATCGACGACGTGCTGATCGCGCTGGCGCACAACGGCACGCTCGTCAACACGAACGCCTTGCGCGCCCGTCTCGTCGACGAGGGCGTGCAGTTCCGTTCCGGCACCGACAGCGAGGTGGCGGCGAAGGCAATCGGCCGGGTGACCCAGGAAACGCACCACTTGCGCAACGGCATCCGCCGCGCTATGGAGGAGCTGTCGGGCGCCTACGCCATGGTGCTGGCCAGCCCCGATTCGCTGTACGCGTTCCGCGACCCCAACGGTATCCGCCCGCTGTGCATCGGCGAGCTGCCCGACGGCCGCGGCTGGGCGGTGTCCAGCGAGACGTGCGGGCTCGACATCGTGGGCGCGCAGTACGTGCGCGACGTCGAACCGGGCGAGATCGTGCGCTTCAACCGCGACGGCATGCACGCCGAGCAGGGCGTTGCCGCCCGCAAGTCGGCGGCGTGCATCTTCGAGTACGTGTACTTCGCGCGCCCCGACAGCGTGATCGACGGCCAGAGCGTGTACCAGGCGCGGCGCAACATGGGGCGCATTCTGGCGCAGGAGGCGCCCGTGGAGGCCGACCTCGTGCTGGGCGTGCCCGACTCGGGCGTGCCGTCGGCCATGGGCTACGCGTTTGAGAGCGGCATCCCGTACGCCGACGGCATCGTGAAGAACCGCTACGTGGGACGCACGTTCATCGAGCCCACCCAGGCCATGCGCCAGCTGGGCATCCGTTTGAAGCTGAACCCGCTGCGCTCGGTGATCGAGGGCAAGCGCCTCGTGGTCATCGACGACAGCATCGTGCGCGGTAACACCAGCAAGAAGCTCGTGCAGATGCTGCGCGATGCGGGCGCGGCCGAGGTGCATCTGCGCATCGTGAGCCCCGAGGTGCTGTGGCCGTGCTTTTACGGCATCGACACCGACACGCGCGACCAGCTGATCGCCGCGAACATGGATCTGGACGAGATGAACGCGTGGATCGGCTCGGACTCGCTGGCCTTCATCTCGCTCGAGGGCCTGCGCGCCTCCGTGCCCGATGCGCGCCGCCAGGGGTTCTGCGACGCATGTTTCACCGGCGACTACCCGGTGGCCATCCCCGATTCGGTGGCCAAGAAGAGCTTACTCACGAAGAAGGATTTCGAAGAGACTTACGGCGAAGGTGCGGCCGACGAGGCGCGCCCTCGCACGCGATAGCAGCATGACAGGGGGAACCGCCCCGACATGGACGATACGGCACAAGGAGCAGAGATGACCGAGAGAGTAACCGTGAACGCAGCGCAGACCGACGACGGCCCGCACATGCCCAGCTGGATGGACGAGGACGCGGTGACCTACGCGCAGGCGGGCGTGGACACGGCCGAGGGCGCGCGCGCCGTCGAAGCCATCAAGGGCGTCGTGCACGACACGTACCGTCCCGAGGTGGTGGGCGACATCGGCGGCTTCGGCGGCCTGTTCTCCATCGCGGCGGCCAAGGACATGGACGATCCGCTGCTGGTCAGCGGCACCGACGGCGTGGGCACGAAGCTCAAGGTGGCCCAGATGGCCGGCAAGCACGACACGGTGGGCATCGATCTGGTGGCCATGTGCGCCAACGACATCCTGGCCACCGGCGCCGAGCCGCTGTTCTTCCTCGATTACGTGGCCATCGGCAAGCTGAAGGCCGAGAACGTGGCCGAGATCGTGGCGGGCATCGGCGAGGGCTGCAAGCAGGCCGGCTGCGCGCTCATCGGCGGCGAGATGGCCGAGCATCCCGGCGTCATGGACCCGGACGACTACGACCTGTCCGGCTTCTGCGTGGGCGTGGTCGACCGCGCGAAGATGCTCGATCCCGCGGCGGTTCGCGAGGGCGATGTGCTGATCGGCCTGGCGTCCAGCGGCCTGCACTCCAACGGCTACTCGCTGGCGCGCAAGGTGTGCGTGGAGGGCAAGACCCACTACGAGCTGCGCATCGAGCGCGAGGAGCTGGGCGGGCGCAGCCTGCAGGATGCGCTTTTGGAGCCCACGCGCATCTACGTGAAGCCGGTGCGCGCCGTGCTGGAGGCTTGCGAGGGCGCCGTGCACGCG
>NZ_DBFEGU010000274.1:0-3484 GCF_048329335.1 Eggerthella sp.
GCAGGGGCGGACATGTTCGTCGAAGTCGGCTTCGGCGGCGTTCTGGCGAACCTCGTGAAACGCATCGACAAGACCGCGACGCGCGCCTGCGTGCAGGACCGCGCGAGCTTCGACGGCTGTCTGGCCGTCGCTTCCGCAACCGATTCCGAATAGGAGCTTCTACTCCCATGACCAACGAAACCGAAACTCCGCGTCGAAGCGCGGTCGTCACCGGCTCGAACCGCGGCATCGGCCGCGCGGTGGCCGAGGAGCTGGCGCGCGCGGGCTTCGACGTGTGCGTGAACTGCTCGAGCGAGCGCGGGCTGGACGAGGCGCGGGCGTTCGCCGCAGCCCTGGAGGCCGACTGCGGCGTGCGCGCCATCGCGGTGGCCGCCAACGTGGCGGACGCCGCCGAGGCCGCTGCGCTCGTCGACGCCGCCCAGGAAGCGTTCGGCCGCGTGGACGTGCTGGTGAACAACGCCGGCATCACGCGCGACGGGCTGCTGGCGCGCATGAAGGACGAGGACTTCGACGCGGTGATCGACGTGAACCTCAAGGGCACGTTCAACTGCTGCAAGGCCGCGGCGCAGCGCATGATGAAGCAGCGCTACGGACGCATCGTCAACATGTCGAGCGTCGTGGGCGTGGCGGGCAACGCGGGCCAGGCGAACTATGCGGCCTCGAAGGCCGGCGTCATCGGGCTCACGAAGTCCATCGCCCGCGAGCTGGCGGCCCGCAACGTCACGGCCAACGCCGTGGCCCCGGGCTTCATCGCCACCGACATGACTGACGCGCTGTCCGAGAAGCAGCGCGAGGCCATCGTGGGGCGCATCGCGTCCAAGCGCCTCGGGGAGCCCGAGGACGTGGCGAAGCTCGTGCGCTTCTTGGCCAGCGAGGACGCGGGCTACATCACCGGACAGGTTGTCTGCATCGACGGAGGTATGTCGCTATGAGCGAGAACATTGCGAACGCGGCGAGCACGCGCCGCCCCGACGGCACGCACCGCGTGGTCATCACCGGCATGGGCGCGGTGTCGCCGGCCGGCGTGGGCGTGCAGGCGCTGTGGGACGCGGTCATGGGCCGCGCCTGCTGCATCGGCCCGGTCACGCGCTTCGACACGGCCGACTACGACGTGCACATCGCCGCCGAGGTGCGCGATTTCGACGCTGCCGAGCACGGCATCACGAAGAAGGAGGCGCGCCGGTTCGAGCGCTTCGTGCAGTACGCCATCGTCGCTTCCGACGAGGCGCTGGCGCAGTCGGGCCTGAACCTCGAGGCCGAGGACACCGCGCGCATCGCGTGCGTGTTCGGCACCGGCATCGGCGGCATCGACGAGCTGCAAAGCGGCTTCTTCACCTTGGCCGAGAAGGGTCCGAAGCGCGTGAGCCCGCTGTTCATCCCCACGATGATCGGCAACATCGCGGCGGGCAACCTCTCCATCCGCTACGGGCTGCGCGGCGAATGCCTGAACGTGGTCACCGCCTGCGCCACCGGCGCGCACTCCATCGGCGCGGCCGTGCGCGACATCCGCCACGGCTACATCGACGCGGCGCTGGCCGGCGGCTCGGAAGAGTCCGTGTCGCCCATCTGCCTGGCCGGGTTCTCGAACCTCGGCGCGCTGTCGAAGGCCGAGGATCCGACGCAGGCCTCCCTGCCGTTCGACGTGCGCCGCGCGGGATTCGTGGCGGGCGAGGGCGCGGGCGCGGTGGTGTTGGAGTCGCTGGAGCATGCGCTCGAGCGCGGCGCCACGGTGCTGGCCGAGATCACGGGCTTCGGCTCCACGGGCGACGCCTACCATATGACGGCTCCCGAGCCCAGCGGCGAGGGCGTGGCGCGCGCGATGCGCCAGGCGCTGGAGGAGGGCGGCTTCACGCCGGACGACCTGGGGCATCTGAACGCCCACGGCACCGGCACGCCGGCGAACGACGCCACCGAGTCCAAGGCGCTGCTGGCGCTGTGCGGCGAAGAGGCGGGAAGCCGGATCCCGGTGACGTCGGTGAAGGGCACGACGGGCCACACGCTGGGCGCCGCGGGCGCTATCGAGGCCATCGTCACGGCTTTGTCCGTGATGAACGACTGCGTGCCGCCCACGGCCGGCTTCGCCGAGGCCGATCCGGAATGCCCGGTCAGCGTCGTCATCGAGGCGAAGACGGGCTATCCTCAGACGGTGGCGCTGTCGAACTCGCTCGGATTCGGCGGCCATAACGCGAGCTTGGCCGTTTCGCCGTATCGCGCATAGGTTGGGAGGAGCCGAACCATGGACATCGAATACCCTTGCGGCAAGGACGTCGTCGAGGCGGTGCTGCCGCATCGCGACCCGTTCTGCTGGGTGAGCCGCATCGTCGCGTGTGAGCCGGGCGTGGAGGTGACGGCCGAGCTCGACGTCGACCCGGAGCTGGCGCTGTTCGCGGGGCATTTCCCGGGGCATCCCGTTTTGCCGGGCGTCATCATCATGGAGGCGCTCGCGCAGGCGGCATCGTTCTGCATCCTCGTCGAGCGCGGAGCCGAGGGCTCCATCGGGTTCCTCACCGGCATCGACGGCGCGAAGTTCCGCCGCCAGGTGGAGCCGGGCGAGACGCTCACGCTGAAAGGGCGCATCGTGAAGTCCTCGTCGCGTCTGTGCGTCGCAGAGGTGGAGGCGAGCGTCGACGGCGCGGTGTGCGCGTCGGCGACGCAGAAGTACGTGCTGGCGAAAGCGGAAGCTTAAAAGAGCGAGAGGCCGTTCGATGAAGAGTGCCAAGCAGAACTACATCACCATCGGATCCGACGGAACGGTGCTGCCCCAGGGCAAGCCGCGCAAGGCGGCCGAGCCTATCGGCGAATCGGCCGACGTGGCCTACCGCCTTGCGCGCATGGCCGAGGAGGCCGCCGCTTCGCTTCCCATAGCGCCGAACGCGCACGATGCTGCCGACGCGGCCGACTACACCGCCGTGCCGCGGGCGTTGGCCACCGCCGCCCCGCGCACGCCGAAAGGCGCCGGGGGGATCGATGCGGGCTCCAAGCCCGTCGCGCTCGTCATGGCGCGCCCGAAAACCGCGAAGCGCCTGATGCAGGCCGTGGGCGATGCGGGTTTCGCCGCCTGCGCAGTGTACACGCAGGATCATCGGGGCGATAGCCACATCAAGCTCGCCCAAAGCGCGGTGAGCCTGGGCGAGAAGTACTCCGACGCGCTGTTCTGCAACGGCCATGCCGTGCTGACGGCCATCGACTCCTGCGGGGCTTCGGTGGTTCTGCTGTGCGACGAGGCGCTGCCGCTGGCCGAGGTGGACAGCTTTCTCGCTCGCACGGCGGCTCGCGGCGTGCGGGTGTTCCGCCCGCTCAGCAATGACGCGCCGCTTCTGGGCTGGGTGCTGTGCACTACCGACAAACCCGCTATCGACGGCGATTCGTGGCGCGCGTGCCCGCACTGCGGCCTCAAGTTCGACGGCCCCAGCCTGGCCGCCGGCCATTACGTGTGCCCCGCTTGCGGCGGTTACCTGCGCATGTCGTCGAGCGAGCGCATCGA